>NZ_JBHZCY010000069.1:0-49127 GCF_042786665.1 Kitasatospora sp. NPDC059146
CCCCCCGGTGTCCCGGGGCGGAGCGGGCGGGCCGCCGTCGTGCTCCCCGGGCTACAGCGCGCCCGGCCGCACCAGACCGCTCTCGTAGGCGTACACCGCCGCCTGCACCCGGTCGCGCAGCTGGAGCTTGGTCAGCACATGGCCGACGTGGGTCTTCACGGTCGTCTCGCTGACGAACAGCTCGGCCGCGATCTCCGCGTTCGACAGCCCGCGCGCCACCAGCTTCAACACCTCCAACTCCCGCTCGGTCAGCGCGCTCAGCGCCTGCGGCGGCGCCTCCTCGCCCGAGGGCAGCTTGGTGGCGTACATGTCCAGCAGTCGGCGGGTGATGCTCGGGGCCAGCATCGCCGCGCCGTCCGCGACGACCCGGATCGCCTGCACCAGCTCCTCCGCCGGGACGTCCTTGAGCAGGAAGCCGCTGGCGCCGGCGCGCAGCGCCTCCACCACGTACTCGTCCAGGTCGAAGGTGGTCAGCACCAGCACCTTGGCCGGGCCGTCCCGACCCGGGCCGGCGATCCGGCGGGTCGCCTCGACGCCGTCCATCCGCGGCATCCGGATGTCCATCAGCACCACGTCGGGCTGCAGCGCCCGGACCTGGTCCAGCGCCTGCTGACCGTCACCGGCCTCGCCGACCACCACGAGGTCCGATTCGGCCTCCAGGATCATCCGGAAACCGGTGCGCAGCAGCGGCTGGTCGTCGACCAGCAGCACTCGGATCGTCACTAGGACTCCTTGCTCATCGGATCCCCCGTGGGATCGCTCTCGTCCGACGTACGGGCCAGCCCGTCCGCGGTGCGGGCCGGCGGCACCGGCAGTGGGTACGGCGGCGGGGTGCCGCCGAACTCCGGGCAGCTGGCCCGGTGGTCGCACCAGTCGCAGAGCCGGTTGCGGGTGGCCGGGAAGTCCCCGGTGGCCACCGCCTGCGCGATCCGCTCCCACAGGGCCTGCAGCTTGCGCTCCACCGCGAGCAGGTCGGCCTCGTCCGGGTCGTAGCTGACCACGTCCCCGCCGCCGCCCAGGTAGACCAGCTGGAGGCGCTTGGGGATCACGCCCTTCCAGCGCCACACCACCAGTGCGTAGAACTTCATCTGGAACATCGCCTTGCCCTCGAAGTCCCGCGAGGGCGCCCGGCCGGTCTTGTAGTCCACCAGCCGGACCTCACCGGTGGGGGCGACGTCCACCCGGTCGATGTAGCCGCGCAGCAGCAGCCCCGACTCCAGGGCCGTCTCCACGTACAGCTCGCGCTCCACCGGGTGCAGCCGGGTCGGGTCCTCCAGCCGGAACCACTGGCCGACCAGCTTCTCGGCGTCCGCCAGCCAGCCGGTCAGCGCCGCGCCGTCCGGGTCGTCCGGGAACAGCGAGCCCAGCTCCGGGCGCTCGCCCAGCAGCCGCTCCCACTGCGGGCGCAGCAGGCCCAGCGCCCGCTCCGGCGTCCGCTCGGCCGCCGGGCTGTCGAACAGCCGCTCCAGCACCGCGTGCACCAGCGTGCCCCGGGTCGCCGCCGGGCTCGGCGGCTCGGGCAGCCGGTCGATCACCCGCAGCCGGTACAGCAGGGGACAGGTGAGGAAGTCCCCCGCACGGGACGGGGACAGCCCGGTCGGGGGCGCCGCCGGTCGCGCCGGAGCCCCGGCGGCGCTGCTGGTGTCGGTCTGCTGCATGGCTACGACCCTATTGCCCTTTGCTGTCATCCCGCTGCCACCGGGCTGCCGCGCTGCCCCTTCCCGGCAGTCGGCCGGGGGCCGGTCCGGTCCGGGGCCGGTCCAGTGGGTATGAAGCCTGGCAGAGGGGCGCGCGCCGCCGGGTGGCCGCGATCACGTAGCGTGGGCGCACCGGGGCACGACGGCGGACGACCGAAGGGATCACGGTGAGCGACACCAGGGGGCAGCAGACCTCCGACCAGCCACCGCAGGACGGCGGACGCCCCGAGGGGCGCCCGCCGGAGCACGGCGGCGGCCTCCTGATGGGGCGGCCCTTCGGCGTGCCCATCTACGTCACCCCGTCCTGGTTCGTCATCGCCGCGCTGATCACCTGGGTGTTCGGCGGGCAGCTCGGCGACGTGCTGCCCGAACTCGGCAGCGGTGAGCGCTACCTGCTCGCGTTCTTCTTCGCGGTCGCCTTCTACGCCTCCGTCCTGGTGCACGAACTCGCCCACACCCTGGTCGCGCTGCGCTACCGGCTCGGGGTGCGGCGGATCCAGCTGCAGTTCTTCGGCGGCGTCTCCGAGATCGAGAACGAGGCCGGGAGCCCCTGGCGCGAGTTCTGGCTGGCCTTCGTCGGCCCGCTGCTGTCGCTGGTGCTCGGCGGGGTCTTCTACCTCGCGCTGCGCGCCGTCGAACTGTCCAGCGTGCCCGGGGTGCTGCTGACCGGCCTGATGGTCTCCAACCTGGTGGTCGCCGCCTTCAACCTGCTGCCCGGCCTGCCGCTGGACGGCGGCCGGATGCTGCGCGCGGTGGTCTGGGCGATCACCGGCAGGGCGATGACCGGCACCGTGGCGGCCG
The DNA here is from genome assembly GCF_042786665.1 of Kitasatospora sp. NPDC059146. NCBI lineage: Bacteria > Bacillati > Actinomycetota > Actinomycetes > Kitasatosporales > Streptomycetaceae > Kitasatospora > Kitasatospora sp. NPDC059146. Next base: position 2,499 of record NZ_JBHZCY010000069.1, read on the forward strand.
CCTGGATCGGCCGGGGCCTGGCCGTCGTGGTGCTGTTCGGCCTGCCGCTGGTCAGCGCCTCCCGCGGCGCCGAGCGCACCACCACCGACACCCTGGTGGACGCGGTGCTGGCCGCCGTGCTGGCCGCGATCATCTGGAACGGCGCCACCGGGAGCCTGCGCAACGCCCGGCTCAAGGAGGCGCTGCCCGCCCTGCGGCTGCGCGACCTCGCCCGCCGCACCGTCGAGGTCACCGCCGACACCCCGCTCGGCGAGGCGATGCGCCGGGCCCGCGAGGCCCAGGCCGGCGCGGTCGTGGTGGTGGACGGCCGGGGCGAGCCGATCGCCATCGTCCGGGAGTCCGCGGTACGGGCCGTACCGGAGCACCGCCGCCCCTGGGTGGTCGTCGGCCCGCTCGCCCGCGACCTCGAACCCGGGCTGCGACTGGACGCCGACCTCGGCGGCGAGGACCTGCTGCGGGCCGTCCAGGCCACCCCGGCGGGGGAGTACCTGGTGGTCGAGGCGGACGGCCGGGTCTACGGCGTGGCCGCGCTCAGCGACATCGAACAGCGCCTCACGGCGGCGGTCTCCGGCCGCTGAGCAGGGCCTGGTGAGGCGGGACGCCCCGCTTCCCTTAGGATTGGCCGCATGTCCGAACCGACCGGTGCCGCCCGCCGACGCGGGCCCTTCCAGGTCGGGGACCAGGTCCAGCTGACCGACCCCAAGGGTCGCCACTACACGTTCACGCTCCAGGCCGGGAACCAGTTCCACACCCACAAGGGTGCGTTCCCGCACGACGAGCTGATCGGCGCTCCTGAAGGCACGGTCGTGCGCACCACGGGGAACGTCCCGTACCTCGCGCTGCGCCCCCTGCTCCCCGACTACGTCCTGTCCATGCCCCGCGGCGCCGCCGTGATCTACCCCAAGGACGCGGGGCAGATCCTGGCGATGGCCGACATCTTCGCCGGTGCCCGGGTGATCGAGGCGGGTGTCGGCTCGGGCGCGCTCAGCACGTACCTGCTGCGCGCCGTCGGCGAGCAGGGCCTGCTGGCCTCCTACGAGCGCCGCCAGGACTTCGCGGACATCGCCCAGGGCAACGTGGAGCGCTACTTCGGCGGCCCGCACCCGGCGTGGAAGCTGACCGTCGGCGACCTCCAGGACAACCTGGTCGAGACCGACGTCGACCGCGTCATCCTCGACATGCTGGCCCCCTGGGAGTGCCTGGACGTCGCCTCCCGGGCGCTCGTCCCCGGCGGTCTCATCTGCTGCTACGTGGCCACCACGACGCAGATGTCCAAGACCGTCGAGGCGCTGCGCGACCACGGCACCTTCACCGAGCCGCAGGCCTGGGAGACCATGGTCCGCACCTGGCACCTGGAGGGCCTGGCCGTCCGCCCGGACCACCGGATGATCGGCCACACCGGCTTCCTGCTCACCGCCCGCCGCCTGGCGGACGGCGTCGAGCCGCCGCTGCGCCGCCGCCGCCCGGCCAAGGGCGCCTACGGCGAGGACTACGACAACGGGGCGCCCGAGCCGTCCCTCCAGGAGCGCGCCGCGGCCCGCAAGGCGGCCCGCGACACCGACTCCGAGCAGCCCGACCTGGGCTGAGCCCGGCCGGAACAGCAGGGGTGGTGCGAGCATCGCGCTCGCGCCACCCCTTCGTTTTTCGGCCGGCTCGCCTCCGGGCGCTCTGACCCGGCGCCGACGGTCCTCGCTCCGGCGCTCGTTCCTCGCTTGTCGCTCGTCGCTTTCGGCACCGGCGCGCCCTTCGGCTCCCCGGCCGCCGGCCCGCAGGCTCCGTGTGGGACGATGCTCGCTCACACGCTCCTGGAGCTCTGGAGGGGACGCCGGGTGGAGACCGCGGTCGGGACGACGGCGACGGCCGGACAGCAGACACCGCAGGGCCGCACCCGGCCCGGTCACGCGCGGACCGCACCCTGGCACTGGGCCCTCGCCCTGGCCGGCTGCGGCGCGGTGGTGGCCGCCGCACTCGCCGCCTCCCCGGCGACCGGCACCCCGCTGCCCGCCCGCGGCGGCGCCCCCAAGGCGCTCGCGGCCGGCGCGGCCCCCGATCCGGCCAAGGCCCAACTGCCCATGGACTGCGGCCCGTTCCCGGTCAGGACGGTGCTCAGCGTGCCCGCCGAACTGGGCGACGGCCGTCCCGGTACGGTCGTCGCCGCGCAGTGCGGCACCGACACCGGCACCCCGCCGGACTCCGTCTACCTGCTCGGCTTCGGCCCGGACCAGCGCCCGGTGGTGGTCGCCACCCTGCTGACCGACCGGGAGAACCTCACCCTGAGCCGGCTCACGGTGCGCTCCGACGGCGCCATCACCGGCCGCGCGCAGGGGTATTCGAGCGACGAGGTGCCGCGCTTCCGCCCCGACCTCTCACTCGACCTCACCTGGACGCACCGGGGCGGCGGCTGGGAACGCTCCCAGACCGCCGCCCCGGTCAGCGCGACCTGAACCCTCCGCGCGGCCCGAAACCCTATTCGGCGTCGGGCCCGTAGACCTCGACCCGGTCGGCGACCCGGCGCACGTGGATGCAGTCGCCGGGGCACTCCTTCGCCGAGTCCACCACGTCCTGAAGGAGCGTCAGCGGCACCGGGGCGGTCTCCCCGGGCTGCTGGCGCAGTTCGTCGTCCTCGCCCTTCACGTACGCGAGTCCGTCGATGTCCAGCTCGAAGACCTCCGGTGCGTACTGGACGCAGATGCCGTCGCCGGTGCACAGATCCTGGTCGATCCACACCTCCAGCTCGTCGGCCGCTGCCGCGTTCTGCTCGGTCACCGACATGGTCCCCTGCCGTTTCTGTCCCGGGTCGCCCCTATTCCGGGGGCAATCCCGCCATTCGTACAACGATCGGACCCACTACCGCGGTCGCGATCGGATATCACTTCGCCCGACGATACATCTGGCCCGCTTTGGGTGGTGCGCGGTGGGTATCCCCTTAGCAGAGGGGAAGCACGCTGGGGCGAAGATCGGACACGCCCGTTCCATCTTTCTTGATCTAGGGGTTTACGGACCCCTGGTCCCAGGTAGGGTCTGGAAGCGTCCAGCTCCCCGGAGGAGGTGAGGACCGTGGCAGCCCACGATGACGACTACAACCGCAGCACCGGCAGGCCCGCTCGTGGTTCCGACGAGGCCGCTCAGGTCTCGTACCTTGAGCAGGAAATCGCCGTACTGCGCCGCAAGCTCGCCGACTCGCCGCGCAATTCGAGAATCCTCGAAGAGCGGATCGTCGAGCTCCAGACCAACCTGGCCGGCGTGACCGCCCAGAACGAACGACTCGCCTCCACCCTGCGCGAGGCCCGCGACCAGATCGTGGCCCTCAAGGAGGAAGTGGACCGGCTGGCACAGCCCCCGGCCGGTTTCGGCACCTTCCTCGAGGCGAACGAGGACGGTACCGCCGACATCTTCACCGGCGGTCGCAAGCTCCGCGTCAACGTCAGCCCGAACGTCGCCCTCGACGAACTGCGGCGCGGCCAGGAAGTGATGCTCAACGAGGCCCTCAACATCGTGGACGCGATGGCCTTCGAGCGCATCGGCGAGATCGTCACCCTCAAGGAGGTCCTCGAGGACGGCGAGCGCGCCCTGGTCATCGGCCACACCGACGAGGAGCGGGTGGTGCGCCTCGCCGAACCGCTGCGGGACATCACCGTCCGGGCGGGGGACGCACTGCTGCTGGAGCCCCGCTCCGGCTACGTGTACGAGGTGGTGCCGAAGTCCGAGGTCGAGGAGCTGGTCCTCGAAGAGGTCCCGGACATCGACTACCGCCAGATCGGCGGCCTGAGCAACCAGATCGAGCTGATCCGCGACGCGGTCGAGCTGCCGTACCTGCACGCCGACCTCTTCAAGGAGTACGAGCTGCGTCCGCCCAAGGGCGTGCTGCTCTACGGCCCGCCCGGCTGCGGCAAGACGCTGATCGCCAAGGCGGTCGCCAACTCGCTGGCCAAGAAGGTCGCCGAGGTCACCGGCCGCCCCCAGGGGAAGAGCTACTTCCTCAACATCAAGGGCCCGGAGCTGCTCAACAAGTACGTGGGCGAGACCGAGCGGCAGATCCGGCTGGTCTTCCAGCGGGCCCGGGAGAAGGCGAGCGAGGGCACGCCCGTCATCGTCTTCTTCGACGAGATGGAGTCCCTGTTCCGCACCCGCGGTTCCGGTGTCAGCTCGGACGTGGAGAACACCATCGTCCCGCAGCTGCTCGCCGAGATCGACGGCGTGGAGGGCCTGGAGAACGTCATCGTCATCGGCGCCTCGAACCGCGAGGACATGATCGACCCGGCGATCCTGCGGCCCGGCCGCCTGGACGTCAAGATCAAGATCGAGCGCCCGGACGCCGAGGCCGCGAAGGACATCTTCTCCAAGTACCTCAAGGACTCGCTGCCGTTCCACCCGGACGACCTCAAGGAGCACGACAGCTCCGTCGGGGCCACGGTGGCGGCGATGATCCAGTCGGTCGTGGAGCGGATGTACTCGGAGACCGAGGAGAACCGCTTCCTGGAGGTCACCTACGCCAACGGTGACAAGGAGGTCCTGTACTTCAAGGACTTCAACTCCGGCGCCATGATCCAGAACATCGTCGACCGGGCGAAGAAGATGGCCATCAAGGACTTCCTCGACCACGGTCAGCGCGGTCTGCGCGTCTCCCACCTGCTCGCCGCCTGCGTGGACGAGTTCAAGGAGAACGAGGACCTGCCGAACACCACCAACCCGGACGACTGGGCCCGCATCTCCGGCAAGAAGGGCGAGCGGATCGTCTTCATCCGCACGCTGGTCACCGGTAAGCAGGGCGCCGAGTCCGGCCGCTCGATCGACACTGTCGCCAACACGGGGCAGTACCTGTAAGCACGCGGTTGTCCGGGCCGGCGACGGTCCCCGGAGCTGTACGCACCCCGTCCGGCTGTGGCGCCTCGCGGCCCCGCAGCCGGACGGCGCGTCTCGGGGCCCGCCGTACGGCACGGAAATAGGCTCGACCCACCGTCCGCGGGCAGATGTCCGGCGCCGGTGTTGTTCAGCGGTACGTCAGCGTGTTCCGCCCGCCGGGGGCGGGGCACCGGGCAAGGAGGGCCGCATGACCGTACGGCGCGTGATGGGCATCGAGACCGAGTACGGGATCTCCGTGCCCGGGCACCCCAACGCCAACGCCATGCTCACCTCGTCCCAGATCGTCAACGCGTACGCGGCGGCGATGCACCGGGCACGGCGGGCCCGCTGGGACTTCGAGGAGGAGAACCCGCTGCGCGACGCGCGGGGCTTCGACCTCGCGCGCGAGGTGGCGGACGCCAGCCAGCTGACCGACGAGGACATCGGCCTCGCCAACGTCATCCTGACCAACGGGGCCCGGTTCTACGTGGACCACGCGCACCCCGAGTACAGCTCGCCCGAGGTGACCAACCCGCGCGACGCCGTGCTCTGGGACAAGGCCGGCGAGCGGATCATGGCGGCCGCCGCGCTGCGGGCGCTGGAACTGCCCAACGGGCAGAACATCCACCTGTACAAGAACAACACCGACAACAAGGGCGCCTCCTACGGCACCCACGAGAACTACCTGATGAAGCGGGCGACGCCGTTCGCCGACATCGTCCGCCACCTCACCCCGTTCTTCGTCTCCCGCCAGGTGGTCACCGGCGCCGGCCGGGTCGGCATCGGCCAGGACGGCTCGGCGAACGGCTTCCAGATCAGCCAGCGGGCGGACTACTTCGAGGTCGAGGTCGGCCTGGAGACCACCCTCAAGCGCCCGATCATCAACACCCGGGACGAACCGCACGCCGACGCCGAGAAGTACCGCCGGCTGCACGTGATCATCGGGGACGCCAACCTCTCCGAGATCTCCACCTACCTCAAGCTGGGCACCACCTCGCTGGTCCTGTCGATGATCGAGGACTCCTTCATCGCCTCCGACCTCGCGATCGACCAACCGGTGCGCACCCTGCACCGGGTCTCCCACGACCCGACGCTCAAGCACCTGATCACGCTGCGCAACGGGCGCAAGCTCACCGCCGTCCAACTCCAGCTGGAGTACTTCGAACTGGCCCGCAAGTACGTCGAGGACCGCTTCGGCACCGACGCCGACGAGCAGACCCTGGACGTGCTGGCCCGCTGGGAGGACGTCCTCGGGCGGCTGGAGCGCGACCCGATGTCGCTCTCCCGGCAACTGGACTGGATCGCCAAGCGGGAGATCCTGGAGGGCTACCGCAGCCGGGACGCCCTGGAGTGGGACAACCCGCGGCTGCACCTGGTGGACCTCCAGTACAGCGACGTGCGGCCCGAGAAGGGCCTCTACAACCGCCTGGTGGCCCGCGGCAGGTTCGAGCGGCTGCTGACCGAGGAAGAGGTCGAACGGGCCGTCTCCAAGCCCCCGGAGGACACCCGGGCGTACTTCCGCGGCCGCTGCCTGGAGCAGTACGCGGAGCACGTCGCGGCGGCCTCCTGGGACTCGGTCATCTTCGACCTGCCGGGCCGGGACTCGCTCCAGCGGGTGCCCACTCTGGAGCCGCTGCGCGGCACCCGCAACCACGTCAAGGAGCTGCTGGACCGCTGCCGCACGGCGGAGGACCTGCTGCGCGTCCTCTCCGGCGGGTAACTTTTCGATCACCACGGGTGAACGTCCGCCGAATGGGAATCATCCGGGGTGGCAGCGGGTGTTGGACAGGGAGCACCACCGGCAAACCGGGAGCGGCAGTCGCACCTTGTGTATAGGGTCGGTGCCAACCGGCAACGACCGACCGACCAAACCGTGCCAGACGATTCGAGCGGGGTGAGGGAAATGGCGAGCAAGGACACCGGCGGCGGCCAGCAGCGGGCAAACCGCTCCTCCGAGGAGGTCGAGGAGCAGGTCGCGGAAACCCAGAATTCCGACGACCTCAAGGAACGCCAGGAAAAGTTGAGCGACGACGTCGACGCGGTGCTCGACGAAATCGACGAAGTGCTCGAGTCGAACGCCGAGGATTTCGTCCGGGGATTCGTGCAGAAGGGCGGGCAATAGCCCGTACCCGGTCATCGGGAATTCACGGTCGTGACCGTCCGGGACGGTCGGGCGGCGCCGTCCGCCCGGCCGTCCCGGCACCGGCCCCTCCACGCGTTGGACGATGATCGTCGGCGGGTAGGGTGCGGGCAATGCGCGCTTCAAGCTACCTGGAAGGAATCGTGTGGAAGCCAACACTCGTGGCACCGGGCGTCTACCGGCTGCCTTCCTGACCCCGGGGTCCTCCTCGTTCCTGGACTTCCTCGCCGAGCACCGGCCGGAGCTGCTGCCCGGCCACCGCGGGCTCCCCGAAGGCTCCGTGGTCGAGGCCCCGCACGGGACCACGATCGTGGCCGCGGTCTTCGACGGCGGCGTGGTGATCGCCGGTGACCGCCGCGCGACCATGGGCAACGTCATCGCCCAGCGTGACATCGAGAAGGTCTTCCCGGCGGACGAGTACAGCGCCGTCGGCATCGCCGGCACCGCCGGCCTCGCGGTCGAGATGGTCCGGCTGTTCCAGCTGGAACTGGAGCACTACGAGAAGATCGAGGGCGCGGTGCTCTCCCTGGAGGGCAAGGCCAACCGGCTCACCACCATGATCCGGGGCAACCTCGGCATGGCGATGCAGGGCCTCGCGGTGGTGCCGATCTTCGCCGGTTACGACCTCGACCTCGGCCGCGGCCGGATCTTCAACTACGACGTCACCGGCGGGCGCTCCGAGGAGCACGGCTTCACCGCCACCGGCTCGGGCTCGGTCTTCGCCCGCGGCTCGCTCAAGAAGCTCTACCGCGACGACCTGACGGCCGAGCAGGCCGCCACCCTGGTCGTCCAGGCGCTCTACGACGCGGCCGACGACGACTCCGCCACCGGCGGCCCGGACCTCGCCCGCAAGATCTTCCCGATCGTCTCGCTGATCACCGCGGACGGCTTCCGCCGGCTCGACAACGCGGAGGTCGCGGCGATCGCGGTCGCCATCACCGACGAGCGCCTGACCCGGCCCAACGGCCCGCAGGCCCCGCTGATCTAGCCATCACCTCACAGGAAAGGGACGACCGCCGGTGTCGACACCGTTCTACGTCTCGCCCCAGCAGGCCATGGCGGACCGCGCGGAGTACGCCCGCAAGGGCATCGCTCGCGGCCGCAGCGTGGTCGTGCTCACCTACGCCGACGGCATCGTCTTCGTCGCCGAGAACACCTCCCGGGCGCTCCACAAGGTCTCCGAGATCTACGACAAGATCGCCTTCGCGGCGGTCGGCCGCTACAACGAGTTCGAGAACCTGCGCATCGGCGGCGTCCGCTACGCCGACCTGCGCGGCTACTCCTACGACCGGGCCGACGTCACCGCCCGCGGCCTGGCCAACGTGTACGCCCAGACCCTGGGCACCATCTTCTCCTCGGTCGGCGAGAAGCCGTACGAGGTCGAGCTGATCGTCGCCGAGGTCGGCCGCACCGCCGACAACGACCAGATCTACCGGCTCACGCCGGACGGCTCGGTCGTCGACGAGAAGAACTACGTCGTGGTCGGCGGCAACGCCGACTCGATCGGCAACTACCTGGGCCAGCGCCACCGCGCCGGACTGAGCCTCACCGAGGCGGTGAAGGTCGCGGTCGACTCGCTCGCCCGCGACCCCAACGGGGGCAGCCCGCGCGCCCTCACCCCGGAACAACTGGAGGTCGCGGTCCTCGACCGCCAGCGGTTCCAGCAGCGCAAGTTCAAGCGGATCCTGGGCAACCAGCTCGGCCGGCTGCTCGACGGGGACCAGTCCGCCGAGTCGGACGACGACGAGAACCCGGCGGCGAGCGCGCCGGAGTAGCAGTGCCTGCGGAGTCCCGTACGGCGGCCGGACCGCCGGCGTACGGGACTCCGGTGCCCCTGCGGCGGCCCAGTCGTCGTGGAGGCGGTTTCGGACAGCTCCGACAGAGAATGGAGTGCTCATGGACCGCCGGATTTTCGGGCTGGAGAACGAGTACGGCGTGACCTGTACGTTCCGCGGGCAGCGTCGGCTGTCGCCGGACGAGGTCGCGCGGTACCTGTTCCGCCGGGTCGTCTCCTGGGGCCGCAGCAGCAACGTGTTCCTGCGCAACGGCGCCCGGCTCTACCTCGACGTCGGCTCCCACCCCGAGTACGCCACCCCCGAGTGCGACGACGTGACCGAGCTGGTCACGCACGACAAGGCGGGCGAGCGGATCCTCGAAGGACTCCTGGTGGACGCCGAACGGCGGCTGCACGAGGAGGGCATCGCGGGGGACGTCTACCTCTTCAAGAACAACACCGACTCGGCCGGCAACTCCTACGGCTGCCACGAGAACTACCTGGTGGCCCGGCACGGCGAGTTCTCCCGGCTGGCCGACGTGCTCATCCCCTTCCTGGTCACCCGCCAGCTGATCTGCGGCGCGGGCAAGGTGCTGCAGACCCCGCGCGGCGCGGTGTTCTGCGTCAGCCAGCGGGCCGAGCACATCTGGGAGGGCGTCAGCTCCGCCACCACCCGCTCCCGCCCGATCATCAACACCAGGGACGAGCCGCACGCGGACGCCGAGCGCTACCGCCGGCTGCACGTGATCGTCGGCGACTCCAACATGTCGGAGACCACCACCCTGCTCAAGGTGGGCTCCACCGACCTGGTGCTGCGGCTGATCGAGGCCGGCGTGGTGATGCGCGACCTCACCCTGGAGAACCCGATCCGGGCGATCCGCGAGGTCAGCCACGACCTCACCGGCACCCACCAGGTGCGCCTGGCCAACGGCCGGGAGGCCAGCGCGCTGGACATCCAGGAGGAGTACTACAGCAAGGCCCTGGAGTTCGCCGACCGCAAGGGCATCAACACCGGCACCATCGCCCAGGTGCTCGAACTGTGGGGCCGCACCCTGGAGGCGGTGCGCACCGAGCGCCTCGACACGGTGGCCACCGAGATCGACTGGATCATGAAGTACAAGCTCATCGAGCGCTACCGCGAGAAGCACGAGATGAGCATGTCCAACCCGCGGGTCGCCCAGATCGACCTCGCGTACCACGACATCCACCGCCGGCGCGGCCTGTTCTACCTGCTCCAGGGCAAGGGCCAGGCGAAGCGGGTGACCACCGACCTCAAGACCTTCGAGGCCAAGTCCGTCCCGCCGCAGACCACCCGGGCCCGGCTGCGCGGGGACTTCATCCGCCGGGCGCAGGAGCAGCGCCGGGACTTCACGGTGGACTGGGTGCACCTCAAGCTGAACGACCAGGCGCAGCGCACCGTGCTGTGCAAGGACCCGTTCCGTTCGGTGGACGAGCGGGTGGAGAAGCTGATCGCCGGCATGTGACCGTCGGCGTGTGACCGACCGCCGTGCCCTCGGCGTTGACCGGCCCCGGTGGTGTCTACCGGGGCCGGACGCATGCCGGGCATACGCTGTCCGTCGAGTCGGGAGAGCCGACTTCGACCGACAGTTAGGACCACCGTGCGCCGCACCGCCGGTTTGCTTCTCACCCTGCCGCTGCTGCTCGCGGTCGCTTGCAGCAGCTCGCCCAAGGCGGCCGGACCGGCGACGCCGTCCACCCCGAGCGCGGCCCCGACGGTGCCGGCGCCGGTGGGCGAGGCCTCCCCGATGCCCACTCTTTCGGGTGGTGGTTTCGGCAGCAAGGCCACCATCACCATCCCCGAGGGCCAGCAGCCCAGCGGCCAGTTCGTGGTGAACACGGTGACGGACGGTGAGCGGTCGACGGTCGGCAAGGGCGACTGGGTGACGGTCAACTACACGGCGAAGGACTGGACCACCGGCAAGGACCTGCCCAGCTCGTACGACGACAACGGCAAGCCCCAGCTCTACCAGGCCGGCAGCGGGCAGCTGGTGCCGGCGCTGGACCAGACCGTGATCGACAAGAAGGTGGGCACCCGGCTGCTGGTGGTGGCCCCGCCGGCGGCCGCCTTCGGCGAGCAGGGCTCCACCCAGCTGGGCGTCAACAAGGGCGACACCGTGGTCTTCGTGCTGGACATCGTGGAGGCGCTGCCGCAGGACTCCACGCTGACCGGCAACATGACCCAGCCCGCCGCGACGCTGCCGCAGGTCAAGGACAACGGGAAGGCACCGGCGGGGATCACCGTCCCGGCCGGGCAGGCCGCCCCCGCCGACCTCCAGCAGGCCGTGCTGATCAAGGGCGAGGGCAAGCAGGTCAAGACCGGGCAGACCCTGATCGTGCAGTACACCGGGGTGCTGTGGGGCAACGGGCAGCAGTTCGACGCCTCCTGGACCCACGGCGGGGCGCAGGCCGTGCAGATCGGCACCGGCAGCGTGATCGAGGGCTGGGACAAGGGGCTGGTGGGGCAGAACGTGGGCAGCCGGGTGCTGCTGGTGGTGCCGCCGGCCCTGGGCTACAAGGACCAGGCCCAGGGGTCGGTGCCGCCGAACTCCACGCTGGTCTTCGTGATCGACATTCTGGAAGCGGTCTAGCGGGCGCTCTAGGAAGTCGCCGGGAGGATTCCGTACGCTTGGGCGGACGCTCGTACAACAAAGCGTCCGTCCTCATCCTGAGCTGTCATACTGCCCTCGCACTGTGGCAGGCGCCGCCCGGCGCCGGGGTCCGGGGCGGACGGGTACGGCGGCAGGCCGGCGCTCACCACGCCGGGCGCAGACCTGGAAGACCTCGTGGCGAGATGGATGGGGAGTCATGACTGAGAAGACGCCGAGCCCGGGCGCGGCCGGCACCGCGGCGAACGACGGCTCTGCGGGTGACCCGGCCGCCTCCCGCCCGGGAGGGCAGGCCACGGCGGACCGTGAGTCGATCGTCGTGCCCCCGGCGATCCTCGCGCAGCAGGCGGGCTGGGCGCAGCCCGGTGACAAGCCGCGCGCGGCCGGACCCAAGTCGGACGACGACGAGGCCCCGCAGATCTTCGCCAGCAACGTGCGCAAGGCCGACAGCTCGGAGGCGGGGTACGACGAGAACCCGCCCGGCGTCGGCAAGCTGGGCGTGATCCTCGGCACGGTGCTCGCCGTGCTGCTGGTCGGCAGCGGCATCACGCTGTACATGGTGAACAAGGACTCGTCGAAGGACACCGCCTCGGCCGCCCAGCCGGACGCGACGAAGTCCGCGCCGCCCACGCCGACCGCCGAGCCGGTGCCGCCGATCAAGGACAGCGCCAAGGTGCTGCCGACCGTCACCGGTGACTTCGGCAAGAAGGCCGAGATCCAGGTGCCGGGCGAGGCCTCCGACGGCTCCTTCGTGGTGAAGGTGCTGTCCGAGGGCAACGGCCCCAAGGTGGACAAGAACTCCTGGACCTCGGTGGACTACACCGCCAAGGACTGGAACACCGGCAAGGACATCCCGAGCTCGTACGACGACAAGGGCAAGCCGCAGATCTTCCAGGCCGGCACCGACGCGCTGATCCCCGCGCTGGACCAGGCCGTGATGGGCAAGAAGGCCGGCAGCCGACTGCTGGTGGTGGCCCCGCCGGCGGCCGGCTTCGGCTCCCAGGGCAAGCCGGACATGTCGATCGGCCCGAAGGACAACCTGATCTTCGTGATCGACGTCCGCAACGCCAACGCGCCCGACGCGGTGGTCAGCGGCACCGTCACCCCGCCGCCGGCCGACTTCCCGCAGGTCAAGGACAACGGCAAGAAGCCGGCCGACATCACCCCGGTGGCCGGGGCCAAGGACCCGACCGAGCTGAAGACCCACGTCCTGATCAAGGGCACCGGGCCGGCGGTGGAGAAGGGCGAGAAGGTCGTCGTCCAGTACACCGGCGCGCTGGCCAAGGACGGCAAGGTCTTCGACTCCTCGCTCAGCAAGGGCCAGGCGTTCTCCTTCGCGGTCGGCGGCGGCCAGGTCATCCAGGGCTGGGACCAGGGGCTGACGGGCCAGACCGTCGGCAGCCGGGTCGAGCTGGTGATCCCGGCCTCGCTGGGCTACGGCGACAAGGGCCAGGGCGACATCCCGCCCGGTGCGACCCTGGTCTTCGTGGTGGACATCCTGGACGCCGGTCAGGGCTGATCGACTTTTCGGGGACAATGGTGCGCGTGTGACCTTCGGGTGCGGCCGCGTGGCCGCGTCCCGGCGGGCGGCGGGCGCCCGTACCGTGGTCCGGACGGACCGCGGCACGGGTGTCCGCCGCTTGGTCGTGTAGGGAATTTGGGAACGTGAGAAGAGGGACCATGGCTGTGAACCTGAACGAGAAGCCCGAGATCGACTTCCCGATCGGCGACGCCCCGACCGAGCTGCAGATCCGCGACATCGTCGTCGGTGACGGCGAGGAGGCCAAGCCGGGTCAGAACGTCAGCGTCCGCTACGTCGGCGTGACCTTCGAGACCGGCGAGGAGTTCGACGCGAGCTGGAACCGGAGCCCCAACGAGTTCCGCTTCCCGCTGGGCGGCGGCCGGGTCATCAAGGGCTGGGACCAGGGCGTCAAGGGCATGAAGGTCGGCGGCCGTCGCGAGCTGACCATCCCGTCGCACCTGGCGTACGGCAACCAGTCGCCGTCGCCGCTCATCCCGGCGGGTTCGACCCTGATCTTCGTGGTCGACCTGCTGGCCGTCTGAGCCTGCTGTGACCTCGGGCCGGACCCCTTCGGGGGCCCGGCCCGAGGCCGTTCCCGGGCCCGGACGGCGGCTCCCGGGGACCGGCCGCGGGACGCGGCTTTTGCAGTGCGTACCGCTACCGGTACGGTCGGTCCCGCCGGGTGGGGATCGCCCGGTTGGCGCACCCCGCGCGCGGCGCGGCACACCGGAAGGGTCAGCGATGGCGATCGCCAAGGCAGAGCGGCTGATGAATCTCGCCCTGTGCCTGATGAACACCAGACGTCCGCTCTCCAAGAAGGAGCTGCGGGAATCCATCGAGGCCTACCGCGAAGCCTGGCAGAACAGCAGCGAGGACGCCTTCAACCGGATGTTCGAGCGGGACAAGGACGACCTGCGCGAGCTCGGCCTGGTGATCGACGTCGACGAGAGCACGCTGGACGGTGAGCTGGGCTACCTCGCCCGCGCCGACCGCAACCGGCTGCCGGAGATCGCGCTGGACGCCGAGGAGGCGGCCGCGCTGACCCTGGCCGCCCGGGTCTGGCAGCAGGCCAAGATGTCCGGCGCGGCCAGCGGCGCGCTGCAGAAGCTGCGCGCGGCCGGGGTGCCGTTCACCGAGGCCGAGGGCCGGACCGCCCTGGAGCCGCGCATCCCCGCCCGGGAGGCCGCGTTCGAGCCGCTGCTCACCGCCGCCCGGGACCGCCGCCCGGTCACCTTCGAGTACCGCAAGGCCGGTGCCGCGGCCGTCGAGCAGCGCAGCGTCGAGCCGTGGGCGCTGGAGTGCTGGCGCGGGCACTGGTACCTGGCCGGGTACGACCGGGACCGCGGCGACGCCCGGGTGTTCCGGCTCAGCCGGATCACCGGCAGGGTGAAGGCCAGGAGCGGGGCGTTCCTGGGCACCGTGCCCGAGCACGTGGACGTCCGGGCCACCGTGGCCAAGTTCGCCGGTGAGGGGGCCACCGCCACCGCGACCGTCCGGGTCCGCCGGGGCGCGGGCTTCCCGCTGCGCACCAAGGCGCTCGGCAGCACCCGGGTCGACGAGGTCTGGGACGAGCTGGAGATCCCGTACGGCAACGGGCTGGGCGCCGACCTCGCGGAGTTCGGGCCCGACGTGCTGGTGCTCGGCCCGGAGGAGCTGCGGGCGGATGTCATCGACCGGCTGCGGGCGGTCGCGGGGCTGGACACGGAGGACGTTCGGGCATGAGCAATGCGATCGACCAGACGCGACGGATGCTGTCGCTGGTCACCTACCTGCGCGAGCGGCCCGGGGCCGAGGTCGCCGAGGTGGCGCGCGCGTTCGGGATCAGCGAGCGCGAGCTGATCGCGGACCTCAACGTGCTGCCGATGTGCGGCACCAGCTTCCGCGGCGGTGACCTGCTCGACATCGACACCGACGGCGAGCGGATCTGGTGGCACAACGTCGACGACGTGGCCCAGCCGCTGCGGCTGGCCGCCGACGAGGCGACCGCGCTGCTGGTGGCCGCCCGGGCGGTGGCCGGGCTGCCCGGTCTGCGGGCCGGGGACCGGGAGGCCCTCACCCGGGCCGTCGCCAAGATCGAGAACGCCGCGGGGGAGAGCGCCGAGGGCAGCGCCCGGGTCGGCGTGACCTTCGAGGCCGAGAGCCACGTCTTCGCCGACATCGACCGCGCGCTCAGCGAGGGCCGCCGGCTCTGGCTGCGCTACTACTCGCACGGGCGCGGCGGGATGACCGAGCGCGAGGTCGACCCGATCCGGCTGCTCACCGAGGGCCACACCTACCTGGAAGCCTGGTGCCGCACCTCGGAGGACCACCGGATGTTCCGGCTGGACCGGGTCGCCGAGATCCGCGTCCTGGACGTCCCGGCCGACCCGCCCCGGCGCGAGCCGCGCGACCTCAGCGGCGGGCTGGTCAACCCGGCCGCCGACGACCCGGAGGTGGTGGTCGAGGTCTCCTCCGGCGGCCGCTGGGTCGCCGAGTACTACACCCACGACCGGGCCGAGGAACTGCCCGACGGGGGGCTGCGGATCACCCTGCGCAGCGCCGACCCCTCCCAGCTGCGCCCGCTGGCGCTGCGGCTGGGCCGGGACGGCCGGATCGTCTCGCCGCCCGAGCCGGCCGAGCAGGCGCGCTCGGCCGCGCGGGAGGCGCTGGCCGCCTACGGGGAGGGGCGGGACTGAGCGGTGGAGCCCGGGACGAGATTCAAGGTGTACTGCTCGCAGTGCCGGGAGAAGGTCGAGCTCCCGGCCGAGGAGTTCCGGCTGACCCTCGGCCGGACTCCCGCGCAGGCGCACTACAGCTTCGGCTGCCCGCTCTGCGGGGCGGCGGTCCGCAAACCGGCCGGCGAGAAGATCGTCGAGGCGCTCACCGCGGCCGGGGTGCGCACCATGCGGCTCGTCCCGGCGGAGGGGTGACCCCCGTATAGGGTGGGGCGCATGTCCTGGATGCTCGTCGCCGCCGTCCTGCTCGCCACCGCGGGCCTGCTGGTCCTCGGGGTCCTCGCGATCCGGCTCTGGCTGGACGTGCGGGCGCTGGCCAAGGGCGTGGACGCGGCGTCCCGGGCGCTGGCCGAGGCGGCGGGGGAGCTGGCCGAGGCCGTTCCCGCCCGATAGCACGGCCGGGTCATCGCCGGTACGGGGGCTGCTGTCCTGAGGTGAGGGCGGGTTACGCTCTCAGTGGCTCCAGTCCTGCCGGTCGGGGCCGCTGTCCTGTTCGGGCGGCCGTCGTCGGGGCGTCATCCGCAGCGGTTACCATCCGCGGCGGGCGGCCTGTCGGGCCGCGGATGCTGAAGGTGGTCGGCGCATGCGCTTCTCGATGACCGCGATCGTGGTGGTCGTGGTGGTGGCCGTCGTGCTGTTCGGGGCCAAGCGGCTGCCCGACCTGGCGCGCTCGCTGGGGCAGTCGCTGCGGATCCTCAAGAGCGAGGCCAGGGCGATGCGCTCGGAGGAGGAGCCGGAGGGCAGTGCGTCGGCCGTCCGGCCGTCCGCGCCGCCGCAGGTCTCGGCGCAGGGCTCGGCGCAGCCGGAGGCCCGGATCGTCGAGCCGGCGCCCGGCGCCCCGGGTGTGCCCGGCGGCGAGCGCCCGCACTGAGCGCGGCGCGCGTGACGTACCCGAGGTACGCGGCACGGGTGCCGCGAGCGACCACGGAGGCCCGTCGACCGGCGGGCCTCGACGCACGAGTTGAGGACCGGGGTTGAGCAAGCTCTCCAAGGCGCCGCAGAAGGCGCCCAAGGATCCTGAGGGGCGGATGGCCCTCGCCGATCACCTGCGGGAACTGCGCAACCGCGTGGTCAAGTCGGTCCTGGCGATCCTGGTGATCACCGTCATCGCGGCGATCTACCACAAGCAGATCGAGGACTTCCTGCTGCAGCCGCTGCCGCGCTGCACCGTGGAGACCGCCGGGCAGTACCACGGCAAGTGCGCCCAGGTCTCCAACATCGGTCTGACCGCCGGTTTCACCTGGATGTTGAAGGTCTCGCTGACGGCCGGCGTGGTCGGGACCGTGCCGATCTGGCTGTACCAGGTGTGGGCCTTCGTGGCGCCCGGTCTGCACAGGCACGAGAAGAAGTACGCGGTCGTCTTCATGCTCTGCGGGGCGCCGCTGTTCCTGGCCGGTGTGGCCGTGGCGATCCTGGTGCTGCCGACGACGGTCGACGTGCTGATCTCGTTCACCCCGAACAACACCACGCCGATCCTGCCGCCCGAGGACTACCTCGACATCGCGACCCGGATGGTGCTGGTCTTCGGCCTCGCCTTCGAGTTCCCGCTGCTGCTGGTGATGATGAACCAGGTCGGGATGGTCACCGGCAAGCGGCTGCTCGGCTGGTGGCGCGGCATGGTCATGGGCATCACGGTGTTCGCGGCCTTCGCGACGCCGAGCGCCGACCCGCTGAGCATGCTGGCGCTGGCCGCGCCGATCTGGGCGCTGTACTTCATCGCGGTGGGCATCTCGATCATGAACGACCGGCGCAAGCGCCGGAACGACCCGGACGCCGAGCTGGACGACGAGGAGGCCTCCGAGGTGGACCTCTCGGTGCAGCCGGTGGCGGGTACGGAGACGGTCGAGGCCTCGGCGACGCCGGCGGCGGGCGCCGCTCCGGTGCCGGGCGCACGGCGGGAGCAGATGGACGACATCACCTGAGCCGGTGAGTGATCGGGCCGCGGCCCCGGTTCCCGCTTCGTGGGGGGGCCGGGGCCGTCCGCCGTTCCGGGGACTCTCGGGGGACTCTCCGGGGAAGGGCAGGGGACTCTTGGCAGAGCAGATGGCATGTGACATATTACTGGCGTGCTGAAGACCTGGACACCTCCACTGGACGTCGTCGTGGTCGGCGCCGGAGTCGTCGGCGCCGCCTGTGCCTACTACGCCGCCCGGGCCGGACTCGCCGTCGCCGTCGTCGACCGCGGGCCGGTCGCCGGTGGCACCACCGGGGCGGGCGAGGGCAACCTGCTGGTCTCCGACAAGGAACCCGGGCCCGAACTCGACCTCGCCCTGCTCAGCACCCGGCTCTGGCGCGAACTCGCCGAACAGCTCGGCCCGGCCGTGGAGTACGAGCCCAAGGGCGGCGTCGTGGTCTCCTCGACCGAGGCCGGACAGCAGGCGCTGCGGGCCTTCGCCGCCGGGCAGGCCGCGGCCGGGGTGAGCGCCGAGGAGGTTCCGGCCGAGCGGCTGCGCGAGCTGGAGCCGCACCTCGCCCCCGGGCTCGCGGGCGGCTACCACTACCCCCAGGACGCCCAGGTGCAGCCCGCGCTCGCCGCCGCCCACCTGCTGCGCGAGGCCCGCCGGGCGGGCGCCGAACTGATCACCGGGGAGGACGTGACGGCCGTGGAGCGCGGCCCGGACGGCGCGGTGCGCGGCGTACGGACCGCCCGGCGCCGACTGGCCGCCCCCGCGGTGGTCAACGCCGCCGGCACCTGGGGCGG
Organism: Kitasatospora sp. NPDC059146; assembly: GCF_042786665.1. Lineage (NCBI taxonomy): Bacteria > Bacillati > Actinomycetota > Actinomycetes > Kitasatosporales > Streptomycetaceae > Kitasatospora > Kitasatospora sp. NPDC059146. The sequence goes on from NZ_JBHZCY010000069.1 coordinate 20,819, forward strand.
CGAACTGGCCGCGCTGGCGGGGGCGCACCTGCCGGTGCTGCCCCGGCGCGGGTTCGTCCTGGTCACCGAGCCGTTGCCCAGGATCGTCCGGCACAAGGTCTACGCCGCCGACTACGTGGCGGACGTGGCCAGCGGCTCGGCCGATCTGCAGACCTCCGCCGTGGTCGAGGGGACCCCGGGCGGACCGGTGCTGATCGGCGCCAGCCGGGAGCGGGTCGGCTTCGACCGGACCCTCTCCCAGGAGGTGCTGCGCCGGCTCGCCGTCCAGGCGGCGGAGCTGTTCCCGGTGCTCGCGGACGTCACCGTGATGCGCGTCTACCGGGGCTTCCGCCCCTACCTGCCGGACCACCTGCCCGCGATCGGCGAGGACCCCCGGGTGCCGGGGCTCTACCACGCCTGCGGGCACGAGGGGGCCGGGATCGGGCTGGCGCCCGCCACCGGGCTGCTGATCGCCGAGCAACTGACCGGCAAGCGGCCGGGGCTGGACCTCGCGCCGTTCCGGGCCGACCGGTTCCCGGCGGGGTGACGGGCGTGGGCGGGGTGGCGGGCGTGGGTGTCGGTGTGGGCCGGGCCGTGGACGGATCGGATCGGATGAGCTGGACGACGGAATGGAGAAGCCGGTGACGCGTCGCCGAACCCCTGCCGGGCTGGTCGGGGCCGACCCCGGGCCCGGGCACCTGATCGAGTTCGACGGGCGGGCCGTCCGCGCCCTGCCCGGGCAGTCGATCGCCGCCGCGCTCTGGGCCGACGGCGTGCTCGCCTGGCGCACCACCCGGACCGGCGGGCGGCCGCGCGGGGCGTTCTGCGGGATCGGCGCCTGCTTCGACTGCCTGGCCACCGTGGACGGCCGGGCCAACCAGCGGCTGTGCCTGCTGCCCGCCGAGCCCGGCACCGTCGTCACCAGTCAGGAGGGCCACGGTCGTGCCGATCTCGCCGTCTGAGCGTTCCGAGTCGTCCGAGGGCTCGGGGTCGGCCGGGCGCTCCGGGTCGGCCTACGACCTGGCCGTGGTGGGGGCCGGGCCGGCCGGGCTGGCCGCCGCCGTGACCGCCGCCGACCTCGGGCTGCGCTGCGTCCTGCTGGACGGCGCGGACCGGCCCGGCGGGCAGTACTACCGGCACCCGGCGCCCGGACTGGGCGCGAGCCGTCCGGACCGCCTGCACCACCGCTGGCCGGTGTACGCCGGGCTGGCCGCGCGGCTCGAAGCCCACCCGCGGGCCGACTTCCGCGGCGGGCACCAGGTGTGGGCGCTGGAGCGGACCGCCGACGGCTTCGCCCTGCACGTCACCCGCGGCCCGCAGGCCGCCGACCGGGCGACCCTCCGGGCCGGGGCGGTGCTGCTCGCCACCGGCGCGTACGAGCGCCAACTGCCCTTCCCCGGCTGGACGCTGCCCGGGGTGGTCACCGCGGGCGGCGCCCAGGCCATGCTCAAGGCCGGGCTGGTGCTGCCCGGCCGGCGGATCGTGGTGGCCGGCAGCGGACCGCTGCTGCTCGCCGCGGCCTCCTCGCTGGTCGCCGCCGGGGCGGAGGTCCCGGCGGTGGTCGAGGCGAGCGGCTACCTCGGGTACGCCCGGCGCCCCGGCGTGCTGGCGGCCGTCCCCGCCAAGCTCGTCGAGGGCGCCGGGCACGGCGGCGCGCTGCTGCGGCACGGCGTACGGCTGCGGCCGCGCAGCGCGGTGGTCGAGGCGCACGGGACGGACCGGGTCACCGGCGTCACCGTGGCCCGGCTGGACGCCGACTGGCGGCCGCTGCCCGGCACCGAGCGGCGGATCGCCTGCGACGCGCTCGCCGTCGGCCACGGGCTGCTGCCGCAGGTCGACCTGGCCACCGAACTCGGCGCGGACACCCTCACCGGGCCGGACGGCGCGGTCGCGCTGCGGGTCGACGCCAGGCTGCGCACCTCCGTCCCGGGTCTGTGGTCCGCGGGGGAGACCAACGGCGTCGGCGGTGCGGACCTCGCGCTCGCCGAGGGGGAGCTGGCCGCGCACGCGGTCGCCGGGGTGCTGCCCGGGCGGGCGCTGCTGGGCCGCCGGGCCCGGCTGCGGGAGTTCGCCGCGCTGATGGCGGCGGCCCACCGGCCCGGGCCCGGCTGGACCGGGTGGCTGCGGCCGGACACCGACGTGTGCCGGTGCGAGGAGGTGCCGGTCGCGCGGATCGCGGAAGCGGTGGAGGAGCTGGGCGCGGGCGATCCCCGGACCGTCAAGCTGCTCACCCGGGCGGGGATGGGCTGGTGCCAGGGGCGGATGTGCGGTCCGGCCGTGGCCTGCCTGTCCGGCGCTGCGGAGCCGGGGGCGGACCGGCGGCCGATGGCCTGCCCGGTGCCGCTCTCGCAGCTGGCGGCCGGCCCGGGGGAGTAGGCCGGGCCCGATCCGTCGGAACGTCTCGGGCGGGGACCCTTGTCTCCGGCCTGTCACTGTTTATAAAATGTCACACCTCACCAAGGAGCCCAACGTGTCCATCACCCCGCACGACACCACCCGCCCCTGGCGCGGCATCATGGTCGCCACCACGATCCCGCTGCGCCCGGACCTCTCCGTCGACTACGACGCCTACGCCGAGCACGTCCGCTGGCTGATCGAGTCCGGTTGCGACGGCGTCGTCCCGAACGGCTCGCTGGGCGAGTACCAGACGCTCACCGCCGAGGAGCGCACCCGGATCGTCGAGGTCGCGGTCGAGGCGGCCGGCGACGGCGCCCGGGTCATGCCCGGGGTCGCCGCCTACGGCAGCGCCGAGTCCCGCCGCTGGGCCGAGCAGGCCGCCGAGGCCGGCGCCGGCTCCGTCCTGCTGCTGCCGCCCAACGCCTACCGGGCCGACCACGCCTCGGTGCGGGCGCACTACGCGGAGGTCGCCCGGGCCGGGCTGCCGGTCGTCGCGTACAACAACCCGATCGACACCAAGGTCGACCTGGTGCCCGCGCTGCTCGCCCAACTGCACGGCGAGGGCTCGATCGTGGCGGTCAAGGAGTTCAGCGGGGACGTCCGCAGGGCCTACGAGATCGCCGAGCTGGCGCCCGGGCTGGACCTGCTGATCGGCGCCGACGACGTGCTGCTGGAGCTGGCGCTGGCCGGGGCCGTCGGCTGGATCGCCGGGTACCCGAACGCGCTGCCCGAGGCGTCCGCGGCGCTGTACCGCGCGGCCGTCGGGCACGACCTGGAAACCGCGCTGCCGCTCTACAAGTCGCTTCACTCGCTGCTGCGTTGGGACTCCAAGACCGAGTTCGTCCAGGCCATCAAGCTGTCCATGGACATCGCCGGACGCCCCGGCGGGCCGGTCCGGGCGCCGCGGCAGCCGCTGGAGCCGGAGATCGAGGCGGCCGTGCGTGCGGCCACCGAGAAGGCCCTCGCGGAGGGGCTGGCGTAGGGCCTGCCCGACACGGGCCGGCACCACCAGCACCACTGGTACTACCGGCACCACCCGTCGTACGGCCGGCTGTGCGGGCAGCCGGCCTCAACCAACCGCTTCTTCAGAGGAGTTGTGCGGAATGCGCAGCCGTCACGTGTTCCACGCCGTCGACTCGCACACCGAGGGCATGCCGACCCGGGTGATCACCGGGGGCTTCGGCGTCATCCCCGGCGCCACCATGGCCGAACGCCGGGTGCACTTCCAGCAGCACCTGGACCACTTCCGCACCCTGCTGATGTACGAGCCGCGCGGGCACGCCGCGATGAGCGGCGCGATCCTCCAGCCGCCGACCCGGCCGGACGCCGATTTCGGGGTGCTCTACATCGAGGTCTCCGGGCTGCTGCCGATGTGCGGGCACGGCACCATCGGCGTCGCCACCGTGCTGGTCGAGACCGGGATGGTGCCGGTGGTCGAGCCGGTCACCACGGTACGGCTGGACACCCCCGCCGGACTGGTGGTCGCCGAGGTGCGGGTGGAGGGCGGCGCGGCCAAGGCCGTCACCATCCGCAACGTCGCCTCGTACTCCGTCGCGCTGGACCGCAAGATCGAGGTGCCCGGCCACGGCACCATCGGCTACGACCTCGCGTACGGGGGCAACTTCTACGCCATCCTGCCGCTCGCCGAGTTCGGGCTGCCGTTCGAGCGCGAGCGCAAGCAGGACATCCTGGACGCCGGCCTGGCCCTGATGGACGCGATCAACGCGAGCCCCGACCGGCCGGTGCACCCGGAGGACCCCTCCATCCACAGCTGCCACCACGTCCAGCTGCTCGCCCCCGGCTCCACCGCCGAGCACTCCCGGCACGCGATGGCCATCCACCCCGGCTGGTTCGACCGATCGCCCTGCGGCACCGGCACCTCGGCCCGGATGGCCCAGCTGCACGCGCGCGGCGAACTCCCGCTGGGGCGGGACTTCCGCAACGACTCCTTCATCGGGACCACCTTCACCGGGCGGCTGGTCGAGGAGACCGAGGTGGCCGGGCGGCCGGCCGTGGTGCCCACCGTGACCGGGCGGGCCTGGATCACCGGCACCGCCCAGTACTTCCTCGACCCGGACGACCCGTTCCCGGCGGGCTTCCTGCTCTGACGCTCCCTCCCGAACGCGCTTTGAAGGGCTGCTAGTTGTGACCATCACCTCGTACAACCCCGCCGACCCGACCGACCTGGTGGTCGCCGTCGAGGCACCCGGCGCCGAGGCCGTGCGGGCCGCCGTCGGGCGGGCCCGGGCGGCCCAGGGCGGCTGGCTGGCGGCCGGTGCCGGCGCCCGCTCGGCCGCGCTGGGCCGGATCGCCGAGGCGGTCGAGGCGCACGCCGAGGAACTCGCCGCGCTGATCGTGCGCGAGGTCGGCAAGCCGCTCGCCGAGGCGCGGGGGGAGGTCGCCCGGACGGCGGCGATCTGGCGCTACTACGCCCAGGCGCCGTACGAGCCGTCCGGCGCGGTGCACGAGACCGCCGCCGGGCCGGGCCTGCTGTTCACCCGGCGCCGCCCGCACGGGGTGGCCGGGCTGATCGCGCCGTGGAACTTCCCGCTGGCGATCCCGAGTTGGAAGGCCGCTCCGGCGCTGGCGGTCGGCAACACGGCGGTGCTCAAGCCCGCGCCGGAGGCGACGGCGTGCGCGCTGCGGCTGGCCGAGCTGGCCGCGGCCGTGCTGCCCCCGGACGTGCTCGCGGTGCTGCCCGGCGGCGCGGAGGAGGGGGCGGCGCTGGTCGCGGCGGCGGACGTGGTCTCCTTCACCGGCTCCACCGGCGTCGGCCGGGCCGTGGTCCTGGCCGCCACCGGGCGCGGGGTGCCGGTGCAGGCCGAACTCGGCGGCCTGAACGCGGCGTTGGTGCTGCCGGACGCGGACGTGGAACTGGCCGCCGGGCACATCGCGGCCGCGATCGCCGGGTACGCCGGACAGAAGTGCACGGCGACCAGCCGGGTGATCGCGGTCGGGACGGCGTACGAGCCGCTGCGCGAGGCCCTGGTCAAGGCGCTGGCGGCGGTGGACGACACGGTCTGCGGGCCGGTGATCGGCGCCGACGCGCGGGAGCGGCTGGTGGCGGCGGTCGAGTCGGCCGTCGCGGACGGGGCGAGCGTGCTGGTCGGCGGGGGCGCGCCCGACCGGGCCGGCTGGTACGTCGAGCCGACCCTGCTCGCCGACGTCCCCCCGCAACACCCGCTGGCGCGCGAGGAGTTCTTCGGACCGGTCGCGGTGCTGCACGCGGCGGCCGACCTGGACGCGGCCGTCGCGCTCGCCAACGACACTCCGCACAGCCTGGCCACCTCGGTGCACACCCGGAGCCTGGACGCGGCGCTGGCCGTCGCCGACCGGCTGGACGCGGGCATGATCCGGGTCAACGCCCCGTCCAGCGGCGTCGACTTCCACCTGCCGTTCGGGGGGACCAAGGGCGCGGCCCACGGGGAGCGCGAACAGGGCCGGGCGGCACTGGAGTTCTACACCGTCGGCCGGACGGTCAGCGTGCTGCCGGGCGGGGGGCTGTGATGCCGGGCAGGGCAGCGGGGACGGGCTCGGGGACGGGGACAGGGGTCGGGACGGCGCCGGGTGCGGGGCCGGGGCCGGTGCTGTGCGTCCGTACGGTCGACTACCACACGGCCGGCGAGCCGTTCCGGATCGTGCTGGACGGCGTGCCCCCGATCCCCGGCGACAGCGTCGCCGAGCGGCGGGCCATCGCGATCGGCGCGGGCGGCAGCGCGACCGCGCCCCGGCCGAGCGCGCTGGAGGAGGTCCGGCGGCTGCTGGTGCACGAGCCGCGCGGGCACGCCGGGATGTACGGCGGGTTCCTGGTGCCGCCGGACGACGACGAGGCCCACCTGGGCGTGCTGTTCTGGCACAAGGACGGCTACTCGACCGCCTGCGGGCACGGCACCATCGCGCTCGGCGCCTGGGCCGTGGACTCCGGGCTGGTCCCGGCCCCCGCGGACGGCGTGGCCCGGGTGCGGATCGACGTCCCCTCCGGGCGGGTCACCGCGCTGGTGCGGCGGAGCGGCGGGCGCACCACCGGGGTCACCTTCCGCAACGTGCTGAGCCGGGTCAGCGCCTTGAAGCTGCCGGTCGAGACCTCGCGGGGGACGGTCGAGGTCGCGGTGGCGCACTCCGGGGCGTGCTACGCCTCGGTGCCGGCCGCCGCCCTCGGGCTCGCCGTCGAGCCCGGGCTGCTGCCCGAACTCGTCGCCGCGGGGCGGGAGATCAGGGCGCTGCTGGCCGGGTCGGAGGCCGTCGCGCACCCGACCGACCCGCGGCTCTCCGGGGTGTACGGGGTCGTGCTGTACGACGAACTTCCTGCGGAGGAGGGGGTGTTGAGCCAGCGGAACGTCGTGGTGTTCGCGGACGGGCAGATCGACCGCTCGCCGTGCGGCTCCGGCACCTCCGCGCGGCTCGCGGTGCTCGCCGCCGAAGGGCGGATCGCGCCGGGCGAGGAGCTGCGGCACGAGTCCGTCATCGGCACCGTGTTCACCGGGCGGGTGGTGGGCGGCGGCGACCCGCTGGGGGAGGGCGTCGTCACCGAGGTCGGCGGGACGGCGTACCGCACCGGGGAGCACCTGTTCGTGCTGGAGCCCGGGGACGCGCCGGGGTTCACGCTGTGACCCCCGATGTTGTGCCCCCCGATGCCGTGACCCCTGATGAGCTGCCCGGCGCGGGGGCTGAGCCGCTCCAGTACGCCGTGCCGGGCACCGGCGGGATCGGGCCCGCCGGGGCGGTGCGGGCGATCGAGCGGGTGCTGCTGGACGGGCTCGACCCGGAGGCGGCGCCCGCCCGGTCGGCCGTACCGGTGCCCGCCGGCGAGCTGCTGCTGATGCCCGCCGCCGCCGGGCCGTACGCCGGGGTGAAGATCGCCGGGGTGGCGCCGGCCAACCCCGCGCGCGGACTGCCCCGGATCACCGGCAGCTACCTGCTGCTGGACGGGCCGACGCTCCAGCCGCTGGCGCTGCTGGACGGCGCGGCCCTCACCGCCCTGCGCACGCCCGCCGTGACGGCGGCGGCGCTGGCGCGGCTCGCGGTCCCGGAGGCCGAACACGTGGTGGTGTTCGGCTCCGGGCCGCAGGCCTACGGGCACCTGGACGCGCTGCTCACCGTGCGGCCGCTGCGGCGGCTCACCGTGGTGGCGCGGCACGCCGGACGGGCGGGCGCGCTGGCCGAGTACGGCCGGGCGCTCGGGCTGACCGCCTCGGTGGGCGGGCCGGAGGCGGTCGGGCGGGCGGACGTGGTGGTCTGCTGCACGACCGCGCGCACCCCGCTGTTCGACGGTGCGCTGGTGCCCGACCACGCGGCCGTCGCGGCGGTCGGCTCGCACGAGCCGGACGCCCGCGAGGTGGACGAGGTGCTGGTCGGGCGGGCCGAACTGTACGTGGAGGCGCGGGCCGTCGCGGCCCGGGAGGCCGGGGACCTGCTGCTGGCGGGCGCGCTCGGGCGGCGGCAGGTGTGGAACCTGGCCGAGCTGCTGCGCGGCGACGCACTGCTGCCGCAGGGGCGGCCGCGGTTCTTCAAGAGCGTCGGGATGGCCTGGGAGGACCTGGCGGTGGCGGCGGAGGTGTACCGGGCCGGGGCGCCGTCGTCGCCTCAGTCCCCGTAGAGGCTGAGCCAACTCCCCGGTATAGCTGCGCAGTTGGCGAGCAGGTTGCGCAGGTCGCGGACGGCCGCCCGCTGCGGTTCGGTGGTGCAGCGGGCGAGCAGGGCGGTGGCCTCCTCGAAGGCGGCGGCCGCGTCCTGCTCGTTGAAGTGGGTGTCGCCGTACGGGTCGATCCGGGCGAGCCGGTGGTCGGCGGGCCGGGTGTGCGCGGCCAGGGCGGCGGCGAGGGCCGGGCCGTGGCCGGTGGACAGGTGCAGCAGGGCGGGGGCGGTGCGGCCGGCGCCGGGCCGGCCGTCGTGCAGGGCGATCTCGATGCCCACGTTCCGGTCTCTCCGTTCGTCCGAGGGTGTTCCGGCGGTCGCCGGTGTGGCGTCGACCGTTGTGCCGACCGGTGGTCGCTGCCACCATGAACGTCGGCGGCGGCGACCGTGACAGGCTGTTCGGATTCCCGGCTTGTTGCACGCTCAACGTAACGTGACATTGTACGCTGGTGTTCTGCACCCACCGGAGGAACACCATGGCCGAGCTCAAGTCCCGCACCCTGATCTCCGTGCAGGAGCGGCTCCGCGACCAGGTCGCCCACGCGCTCCGGGCGGCCCTGATCTCCGGCGAACTGCGCCCCGGCGTCGTCTACTCCGCCCCCGCCCTCGCCGCCGACTTCGGTGTCTCCGCGACCCCCGTCCGCGAGGCCATGCTCGACCTCGCCCGGGAGGGCCTGGTCGAGGCCGTCCGCAACAAGGGCTTCCGGGTCACCGAACTGACCGAGCGCGACCTCGACGACTACACCGGCATCCGCGCCCTGATCGAGGTCCCCACCGTCGGCCTGGTCACCCGTACCGCCACCAAGGAGCAGCTGGAGCGGCTGCGCCCCGAGGCCGAGGCGATCGTCGCGGCGGCGCGCAAGCACGACCTGATCGGCTACCTGGAGGCGGACCGGCAGTTCCACCTCGACCTGCTCGGGCTGGCCGGCAACGCCCGGCTGGTGGAGGTCGTCGGCGACCTGCGCAAGCGCTCCCGGCTGTACGGGCTGACCCGGCTGGACGAGCTGGGGCAGCTGGTCTCCTCGGCGGAGGAGCACGTCGAGCTGCTCGACCTGATGCTGAGCGGCGACGCGGAGGCGGCCGAGGCCTGCATGACCCGCCACCTCAGCCACGTCCGCTCGCTCTGGGCGGGCCAGGACGAGGAGGCCGAGGCGGAGCGCCCGGGCTTGCGGCTCCGGGCTCGGTAGGGGGCTAAACCACCCGTTCGGGTGAATGCGGAGGATCGGGCGTCGGAGGGTGCCCGCGCTCTACCATGATGGTCCCGACATCGGCAGCCAGGAGGATTTCCATGTCCGCCGCCGCAGTGGAAGGACCCTTCGAGCAGGTGACGTTGCTCGAAGCCGCAAAGCTGATCTCCGATCGACTCGTGGGGCACCGGGTCGAGGTTCTTGGAGGACAGATCACGGTGACGCCGCCTCCGGACGGGCCGCACAATGACATGCTCACCGACCTGATCATCCCTTTGTCGGCGGCGGGGCTCCATGGTGATGTGTCCCGAGTGGTCCCGGGGATGGGTCTGTGGTTGCCGAGCGGACCGTCCGATTATGCGGTTCCGGATCTGTGTGTCGTCGATGCCGACTACCGAGAACACCTGATCGAGCTCAATTGCTATGACCCGATGGTCTTCCGTCTTGTACTGGAAGTGACATCGTCGAACTTCACGACTGATCTGAAGGTCAAGCCTCTGCTGTACGCCGAGGCAGGGGTGCCCGTCTACGTCATCGTGGACCGGACGAACCAGCGGGTCATGGTGCTCACCGACCCCAAGGACGGCGAGTACCGGGTGCACGCGGTACACCATCCGGGGCAGTCGTTCACGCTGCCCGAGTCGATCGGGACAACGGTGACGCTCTCGGTGGACGACGTACTCATGACCAAGAAGTAGTCGTCTTCGTGCTCCACTTGGCTGACGCCCTTTTCGAGCGCTTTCCCCGGCGCCGGGTGGAGGTGCTCGGTGGCGAGGTGTCCGTTGAACCGGTGCCGGACATGCGGCATGCCAGGGTCCTGAACCGTGTGCGGAGGGCCTGCTCTGCGGCGGGGTCGGACGATGGAGATACCGAGGTTTTCCAACGGATCGCGATCTGGCTGCCGACCGGGCCCGATGACTTCGCGATGCCGGACCTGTCGATCGTCGATGCGGACAGCGACGATCACATGGTCACGTACAACTGCTACGACCCGAAGATCTTCCGGTTCGTGCTGGAGGTGACCTCGGCCGCATTGTGCAGCGATCTCACCAGGAAGCCCGCCGCCTACGCGCTCGCGGGGGTGCCGGTCTACGTGGTCGTGGACCGGATCGGGCGTCGGGTCCTGGTGATGACGGACCCTGTGGACGGCGTGTACCGGGAGCAGGCCGTCCACGCCTCGGGGGAGTTCACCTTGCCGGAGTCGATCGGCGCGGTGGTGGCCCTGAGCGTGGACGACCTCCTCTTCTAACGGGTCGGAGCGGGGATGGTCACGCGGCCGTCGTGGACCTCGGCGATCTGGTCGACGGCGGTCAGGTGGGTGCGGTCGTGGGTGACCAGGACGGTGGCGGTCGCCCGGCGGTGGGTGAGTTCGGTGATCAACTCCAGGACGGCCGCCCCGCGTTCGTGGTCGAGGGCGCTGGTGGGCTCGTCCACCAGCAGCACCGTGGGGTCGTTCATCAGGGCGCGGGCGATGTTGACCCGCTGGCGCTGTCCGCCGGAGAGCTGGTGCGGGCGGCGGGCGGCCTGGTCGCGCAGGCCGACGGCGTCCAGGAGTTCCAGGGCGCGGGGGAGGGCGCTGCGGGGGGAGCGGCCGTCGAGGTGGGCCATCACCTGGAGCTGTTCCGCGGCTGTCAACGAGGGCAGCAGGTTGGGCTGTTGGAAGACGATGCCGATCCGGGTGCGGCGCAGGGCGGTGAGTTCGGCGCGGCCGAGGCCCGCGGTGTCGGTGCCGTCCACGACGACCCGGCCGGTGTCCGGGCCGATCAGGGTGGCGGCGACGGCCAGCAGGCTGGACTTGCCGGAGCCGGACGGGCCGACGACGGCCGTGAGGGTGCCCTTGGGGACGGTCAGCGAGACGTCGTCCAGGGCGGTGAGCCGGCCGTCGCCGTCCGGGTAGGTCAGGGTGATGCGGTCGAGTTCCAAGCTCATGCGCCCGCCTCGCTTCGCTCGGCGGGGGCATGAGCCCACGCGCACCTTTCGATGGTCACTTCGCTTCGCTCGTTCAACGGGCGCTCCCCAGGGCGGTCAGCGGGTCGACGGAGGTGATCCGCCGGATGGACAGGGCCGCGCCGATCGCGCCGAGGGCGATCATGACGACGGCGGGCAGCAGCAGGGTCGGGGCGTCCAGGACGAACGGCACGGCGGAGCCGATCAGCGAGCCGGCGCCGAGGGCGATCGCGGTGCCGACGGCCGTACCGAGCACCAGCAGCAGTACCGCCTGGCCGAGGGCGTCGCGCAGCAGGTAGCGGGTGGAGGCGCCGAGCGCCTTGAGCACGGCGATGTCGCCGCTGCGCTGGATCGTCCAGACGGTGAAGAAGGCGCCGATGACCAGGGCGGAGATGGCGAACAGGAAGCCGCGCATCAGCTGGAGGGAGCCGTTCTCGGAGGTGTACGAGCCGATCGCGGCGAGGGCGTCGTCCCGGGTGCGGGTCACGGTGCCGTGGTGGGCGTCGGCGGCGGTCAGGTCGGCGCCCGCGGCGGTGTGGAGGGCGATGACGGTGGCGTGGCCGGCGCCGCCGGGGGCGAACTGCTGCCAGTCGGCGAGGCTGGTCCAGATCACCGGGGTGTGGCTGTAGGCGGCGTCGCCGTCGACGGCGGCCACCTGCAGCGGGTGCCCGGCGAGGGTGAAGCCGGCGCCGGGGGTGAGGCCGCCCAGCTTCTCGGCGGCGGTCCGGGAGAGCACCGCCCTGCCCGGGGCGATCAGGCCGCCCTGCGGGGCCAGGTCGGAGCCGTCGGGGACGCCGAAGGCGGAGAGCGCGGCGGTGCGCTGTCCGGCGGCGGCCTTGGTGGTGGTGATGCCGAGCGGCTGGGCGGAGGTGACGCCGGGCTCGCGCGCCCAGGCCTGCCACTGGTCGGGGGTGACCTGGGAGTCGGTGAAGTTGAGTTCCTGGCCGTCGGCGGGCTTGCCGAAGACCAGGTGGTCGGCGGGCAGCCCGCTGATCGCGGAGATGTTCTGCCGGCCGAGTCCGGCGGTCAGCCCGGACAGCATGCCGACCAGGACGGTGATCAGCACGATGACGGTTCCCATCAGGGCGAACCGCCCCTTGGCGAACCCCAGATCCCTCCAGGCGACGAACACGGTGGGCCTTTCTGCGGGCGGAGCGGTGGACGGTGCGGTGGGGCGGATGGAACGGTGGGGTGGACGGTGCGGTGGACGGAACGAGCGATGCCCCCACGGTCGCCGAGCAGGGGGCCCGCGGGCATCGCGCCGGGGATTGCATCCTGGGCATCAAAGGGCAGAAGCGGAGTTCAACCTTTTGATTGATGCCGGGCACCGGGCCGGAACTTAGGCTGGAGGGATGGCGACCGAACGATCCAGAACCACTCCCGTCGCCCTCGTCCTCCGGCTCTGCCTGCACCTGCTGGTGGCGGGCCTGCTGGCGCTCGCCGTTGCCCGGGCCGCCTTCGCCGCCCGGGGCGGGGACCCGGCCGCCGTGGGCGCCGCGGCCTCCGCGATGGCCGCCGTGTACGCCGTCGGACCGAGGCTGGCCGCCGTGCACCGGTCCCGTCGGGGCGCGGCGCTCTGGCTGGCCCTGCTCGGCGTCACCTGGGCGGGCGTGCTGGTCGCCACCCAGGACGGGGTGTGGCTGGCGTTCCCGCTGTACTTCCTGGAACTGCACCTGCTCGGCCGGCGCAGCGGGCTGGTCGCGGTCGGCCTGACGGCCGCGGCGGCGATCGCCGGATGGTCCTTCCACCAGCACGCCTTCAACCTGGCCGCCTCCATCGGGCCGCTGCTCGGCGCGGCCGTCGCCACCGCCACCGTGCTCGGCTACCAGGCGCTGTACCGGGAGAGCGAGGAACGCCGCCGGCTGATCGACGAACTGACCGCCGCCCGCGCCGACCTCGCCGCCGCCCACCACGCGGCCGGCGTGCTCGCCGAGCGCGAGCGGCTGGCCCGGGAGATCCACGACACCCTCGCGCAGAGCCTCAGCTCCATCCAGCTGCTGCTGCGGGCGGCCCAGCGGGCGCTGCCCGAGCGCACCGAGGCCGCCGCCGGGTACGTCGAGCAGGCGCGGCAGGCCGCCCAGGACAACCTGGACGAGGCCCGGCGCTTCGTCCGCGCGCTCACCCCGCCCGCGCTGGACGGCGATCCGCTGTCCGTCGCGCTGGAGCGGCTGTGCGCGACCACCACGGCGCACAGCGGTCTGCCCGTCCACCTGCACGTCTCCGGGGAGCAGGTGCGGCTGCCCGCCGCGCAGGAGGTGGCGCTGCTGCGGATCGCGCAGTCGGCGCTCGGCAACACCGTGCGGCACGCGAAGGCCTCGCGGGCCGAGGTGACACTCAGCTACATGGAGGGCGAGGTGGCGTTGGACGTGTTCGACGACGGGGCCGGGTTCGACCCGGCGGCGGTGGCCGGCCGCACCGACGGGGAAGGCGGCTTCGGCCTGCCCTCCATGCGGGCCCGGGCCCGGGCGCTCGGCGGCAGCTTCACCGTGGAGTCGGCGCCCGGGGAGGGGACGGCGCTGGCCGTGCAACTGCCCGTCGCCCCGGCGCCGGAGGCCGGGCCGTGATCCGGCTGCTGATCGCCGACGACCACCCGGTGGTGCGGGCCGGGCTGCGGGCGGTGCTGGAGAGCGAACCGGACTTCGCCATCGTCGCCGAGGCCGCCACCGCCGAGCGGGCCGTCGAGCTGGCGGCCGGACCGGGCGTGGACGTGGTGCTGATGGACCTCCAGTTCGGGCCCGGCTCGGCGATGAACGGGGCCCAGGCCACCGCCGCGATCACCGCCCGGGCGGGCGCGCCGAAGGTCCTGGTGGTCACCACCTACGACAGCGACGCCGACACCCTGCCGGCCCTGGAGGCCGGCGCCACCGGCTACCTGTTGAAGGACGCGCCGCCGGAGGAACTCGCCCAGGCGGTCCGGGCCGCGGCGGCGGGCCGCAGCGCGCTGGCGCCCAGCGTGGCGGACCGGCTGCTGGAACGGATGCGGACGCCGGCCGCGGCGCTCAGCGCGCGGGAGACCGAGGTGCTCGGGCTGGTCGCGGACGGGCTGACGAACCAGCAGGTCAGCCAGCGGCTGCACCTGAGCCAGGCCACCGTGAAGTCCCATCTGGTGCACATCTACACGAAGTTGGGCGTGGACTCGCGCACCGCGGCGGTGCGGGAGGCGCGCGGGCGGGGGCTGATCCGCTGAGCCGGCCGGGCGTAGGGTGGGGGCGATCCGTGCCCGCAGCCGCCTGAGGAGCCGCTCCGATGACCGTCCGTCTCGATGACCTCGCCGTGCCGGTGATCGGCGCCCCGATGGCGGGCGGGACCTCCACCCCCGAGCTGGTGGCCGCGGTGAACCGGGCCGGCGGGCTGGGGTTCCTCGCCGCGGGCTACAAGTCGGCCGCCGCGATGGCCGAGCAGATCGCCGAGGTGCGGAAGGCGAGCGACCGGCCGTACGGGGTGAACCTGTTCGTGCCGGCCCCGCCCGGGGACGCGGCGGCCGTCGCCGCCTACCGGGAGCGGCTGCGGCCCGAGGCCGAGCACTGGGGCGTCGCGCTGCCGGAGGAGATCGGGCCGGACCGGGACGACTGGGAGGCCAAGCTGGCCGCGCTGGTGGCCGACCCGGTACCGGTCGTCTCGTACACCTTCGGGCTGCCCACGGCCGAGGAGGCGGCGGCGCTGCGCGCGGTGGGCACGCTGCAGGTCGGCACCGTCACCGGCCCGGAGGAGGCGCGGGCCGCGCAGGCGGTCGGCATGGACGCCCTGTGCGTCCAGGGCCCGGAGGCCGGCGGACACCGCGCCACCCACCGGGTGACGGACCGGCCCGGGGAACTGCCGCTGCTGGAACTGCTGCCCGCCGTACGGGCGGTGACGCCGCTGCCGCTGATCGCCGCGGGCGGGCTGGGCGACGGCCCGGCGGTCGCGGCGGCGCTGCGGGCCGGTGCGGCGGCGGTGCAGCTGGGGACGGCGCTGCTGCGCTCCGACGAGTCCGGCGCCTCGGCGGCCCACCGGGCCGCGCTCACCGAGCTCCCGGAGACCGTGGTCACCCGCGCCTTCACCGGCCGCCCCGCCCGCGGCCTGCGCAACGCCTTCATCGACCGCCACGGCCCGTACGCCCCGCCCGCCTACCCCGAGGTGCACCACCTCACGGCCCCCCTGCGCACCGCCGCCACCCGCCGCGCCGACACCGCCGCCATGCACCTCTGGGCCGGCACCGCCCACCGCCTGGCCGCCACCGGCCCGGCGGAGCAGCTCGTGGCGGACCTCTGGCGGAGCGCGCGGGGGGCCCGGCTCAGCTGAGCAGGGTGGACATCCAGGACTCGATGGCCGGGACGGTGCGGGGGAGGGCGCCGGACATCAGGTGGGCGCCGTCCTCGGTGATGACGAGGTCGTCCTCGATGCGGATGCCGAGGCCGCGGAGTTCGAGGGGGAGGGTTTCGTCGTCGGGCTGGAGGTAGAGGCCGGGTTCGACGGTGAGGACCATGCCGGCTTCCAGGGTGCCGTCGACGTAGTGGTCGGCGCGGGCCTTGGCGCAGTCGTGGTAGTCGAGGCCGAGCATGTGGCCGCTGCCGCAGAGGGTGTAGCGGCGGTACAGGCCGTTGTCGTCGGCGAGGGCCTGCTCGGCGGGGACGCGCAGGACCCCCCAGTCGGCGAGGCCTTCGGCGATGACCCGCATGGCGGCGCGGTGGAAGTCGCGGAAGCGGGCGCCCGGGCGCAGGGCGGCGATGCCGGCGCTCTGGGCGGCGAGGACGAGTTCGTAGGCCTGGCGCTGGACCGGGGTGAAGGTGCCGCTGAGCGGGAGGGTGCGGGTGATGTCGGCGGCGTAGAGGGTGTCGGTCTCGACGCCGGCGTCGAGCAGCAGCAGGGCGTCCGGGTCGAGGGCGCCGTCGTTGCGGATCCAGTGCAGGACGCAGGCGTGGGCGCCGGAGGCGGCGATGGTGGTGTAGCTGGGGCCGTTGCCCTCGGCGCGGGCGCGCAGGTCGAAGACGCCCTCGATCCAGCGTTCGCCGCGGTGGTGGCGCAGGGCGGCGGGGAGGGCGCGGACGACGTCCTCGAAGCCGCTGACGGTGTGGTCGACGGCGAGTTGCAGCTGCTGGACCTCCCAGGTGTCCTTGACCAGGCGCAACTCGGAGAGCACGGCGGCGAGTTCGTCGTCCTGGGGGAAGGAGCCGCGCCCGGTGGCCCGGTCGACGAGGGCGTCGGTGCCGGCCAGCACCCGGGTGGGGGGCTGCGGTCCGGCGAGCAACGTGTCGAGGTCGTCGAGGTGTTCGGTGCGCAGTCCGGTGAGCCGGGCGGTCTCGTCGAGGTCGGGGCGGCGGCCGACCCAGAACTCGCCGTAGCGCCGGTCGCGGTAGAACTCGCCGCCGCTGCGCGGGGATCGGGGCCGTACGTGGAGGACGGGTTCGTGGCCCTCGGGGCCGGCCGGTTCGAGGACGAGGACGTGGTCGGCCTGGTCCTCGCCGGTGAGGCCGGTGAGCCAGGCGTAGGCGCTGTGCGGGCGGAAGCGGTGGTCGAGGTCGTTGCAGCGGACCTTGAGGCGTCCGGCGGGGACGATCAGCCGTTCGCCGGGGAAGGCGGCGGAGAGCCGGGCCCGGCGGCGGGCGAACTCGGGGTAGCCGGGGACGCGTTGGTCGGCGGGGAGCGGGGTGGCGGCCCAGGCGGTGCCCATGAAGGCGTCGAGGGCGGGGGAGACCGGGAGGTCGTGGCTGCCGGTGGCGAGCCGGGGCTGGGGTTGGGTCACCGGTGAACTCCTAGGCGGGGGTGGGGAGCTGGGGCTGGTGGGACACAGCTGGGTAACGGCGGGCGCCACCTCTTGTGCAGTGCAATTTCACATTACTATGTTACGGGTCACACAGCGGCGCGGCCAGAGCCGGCCCCGCTGACCGATGCAGGCCCCCCCACAGCGGAGTTGCCACATGACCAGGCGCAGCCATGCCCTCCTCGCCGCCGCCCTCGCGGCGACCCTCACCCTCGGCCTCGGGGCCTGCAAGAACGACAAGAGCGACACCGGCGACGACGCGGCCCCCAGCAGCACCAAGGGCCCGGGCGCGGAGAGCGGTTCGGTCATCGGCGGCACCCCGGCCAAGGGCGGCACCCTCACCGTCCTGACCAACCAGGACTTCGCCCACCTCGACCCGGCCCGCAACTGGACCGTCCCGCACATGGACTTCGGCACCCGGCTGCTCTACCGCACCCTGACCACCTTCAAGGCCGAGCCGGGGGCCGCCGGCAGCGAGATCGTCCCGGACCTCGCCACCGACCTGGGCAAGTCCGCGGACGGCGGCAAGACCTGGACCTTCACCCTCAAGGAAGGCCTCACGTACGAGGACGGCAGCCCGATCAGGTCCGCCGACATCAAGTACAACGTCGAGCGCTCCTTCTCCCCGGACCTCACCGGCGGACCGGACTACGCGATCCAGTACCTGGCCGGCGGCGAGAACTACAAGGGCCCGCTCACCGGCGAGCACCTGGCGAGCATCGAGACCCCGGACGAGCGGACGATCGTCTTCCACCTCAAGCGCCCGGTCGCCGAGTTCTCGGACACCGTCACCCTGCCGACCTTCGCCCCGGTGCCGCAGTCCCAGGAGAAGGGCACCCAGTACGACTCCCGGCCGTTCTCCTCCGGCCCGTACAAGATCGAGACCTACGACCGGGGCAAGCAGCTGGTGCTGGTCCGCAACACCCACTGGGACCAGGCCACCGACACCGTCCGCAAGGCCTACCCGGACCGGATCGTGGTCACCGAGGGCATCAAGGGCGGCCAGGCGGACGACCGGATCATCGCCAGCGAGGGCGCCGACGCCAACGCCCTCAACATGCCCTGGATGCAGCACGAGTCGGTCGCCAAGGTGCTGCCCAAGGCGGACGTCAAGTCCCGGATGGCGGCCGAGCGGACCGGCTGCACGGACATGCTGTACCTGAACACCGCCAAGGCGCCCTTCGACGACCCGAAGGTGCGCGAGGCGATGATGTGGGCCGTCGACCGGGAGGCCCAGGTGACCGCGTTCGGCGGCCCGGCGATGGCCGACGTGGCGACCTCCTTCCTGCCGCCCTCGCTCACCGGCGGGGCCACGGCCGACCCGTTGAAGATCCCGGCGGCCGGTGACCCGGAGAAGGCCAAGGCCCTGCTCAAGGCGGCCGGGAAGACCGACCTCAAGGTCGGGCTGACCGTCTCGCAGAACGACAAGACCCGGGCCGAGGCGATCCAGCAGTCGCTGGCCAGGGCCGGCGTCCAGGTCACCGTCAACACCGTGGACCCGTCCGCCTTCACCGACACCCTCGGCGACACGAAGAACGCTCCCGAGCTGACCATCAACGGCTGGTGCCCGGACTACCCCTCCGCCGCGACCTTCCTGCCGTTCCTGTTCGACGGACGCACCATCAAGGACAAGGGCAACCAGGGCAACTACAGCCAGTTCCGGGACCAGGCCACGATGGACCGGATGGACGCGATCGCGGCCATGCCGGACGTCAACGAGGCCAACAAGGCCTGGCAGCAGCTGGACGAGGACCTGCTGCGCAAGGCCCCGGCCGTCCCGCTGATGTGGCAGCGCCGCCCGCTCATGGTCGGCACCAACGTGGCCGGGGCGTTCGGCAGTTCGGGCTACGCCGGGATGATCGACCTGGCCGTGGTCGGTCTCAAGGACCCGGCCAAGGGCAAGTGAGCGGCGCGATGAGCACCACCACCGAAGCCCCCTCGGCGCCGGCGGGCGCGCCGGCGGGCCCCGCCGTGGCGGCCGGGCGCGGGCCGTGGCGGCTCGTCCTGGACCAGCTGTGGGCCCGCGGTTCGGCCCGGTTCGGCCTGGTCACGGTCGGCGTGCTGGTCCTGGCGGCCGCCCTGGCCGGCCCGCTGAGCGCGCTCGGCGGCTGGTCCCCCGAGGAGTTCGACAAACGTGCCGTGGACGCCTACCTGGGCGGCATGCCCAGGGGTGACTTCGGCGGCATCAGCACCCGGCACTGGCTGGGCGTGGAGCCGATCACCGGGCGCGACCTGTTCGCCCGGGTGCTGCACGGCGGCCAGGTGTCGCTGCTGATCGCGTTCACCGCGACCGCGGTGGTCGTGGTCACCGGCACCCTGGCCGGCGTCTCGGCGGGCTACTTCGGCGGCCGGACCGACGCCGTGCTGTCCCGGCTGATGGACCTCACGATGTCCTTCCCCTCGCTGATCTTCATGATCGCGATGATGTCGGTGGCCAAGGACGTCAACCGGATCCTGCTGATCACCCTGGTGATCGGCCTGTTCACCTGGCCCGGCATCGCCCGGGTGGTGCGCGGCCAGACCCTCTCGCTCAAGCACCGCGAGTACGTCGAGGCCGCCCGGGTCGGCGGCGCCCGCTCCTGGCGGATCCTCACCCGGGAGATCCTGCCGAACGTCTCCGGCCCGGTCATCGCGTACACCACGCTGCTGATCCCCGGCATGATCGCCACCGAGGCCGCGCTCAGCTACCTCGGCGTGGGCGTCCGCCCGCCCACCCCCTCCTGGGGGCAGATGATCGCCGAGAGCATCGCCCACTACGAGACCGACCCCACCTACTTCCTCATCCCGACCGCCTTCCTGTTCCTCGCCGTGCTCGCCTTCACCCTGCTCGGGGACGCGCTGCGCGACATCCTCGACCCCCGGGGAGCCCGCTCGTGAACCGCCACCCCGACCCCCGCGGAGGCCGGTCGTGATCCTCTACCTCGGCCGCCGCCTGCTCGGCGTGGCCGGCATCCTGCTCGCCATCTGCGCCATCACCTTCACCATCTTCTACCTGCTGCCCAACGACCCGGCCGCGGCCGCCTGCGGCAAGACCTGCAGCCCCGAACGGCTCGCCGACGTCAAGGCGGCGATGGGCCTGGACAAACCGGTCTGGGAGCAGTTCGCCACCTACCTGACCGGCATCTTCGCCGGCCGCGACTACGGCACCGGCCCGAGTGCCGTGCACTGCGGCTTCCCCTGCCTCGGCTACTCCTACGAGTACGGGCTGCCGGTCCGGGACCTGCTCGCCGACCGCCTGCCGGTCTCCGTCTCGCTCGCCCTCGGCGCGGCCGTGCTCTGGCTGCTGCTCGGCCTCGGCGCGGGCGTCACCTCGGCGCTGCGCAAGGGCGGCTTCACCGACCGGGCCCTGATGGTGCTCTCGGTCGGGGCGGCCTCGCTGCCGGTCTACTTCACCTCGATCATGCTGATCTGGGGCGTGGTCCGCACGGCCGGGCTGCTGCCCTACCCCTCGTACCACGCGTTCACCGACGGCCCGCTCGACTGGGCCACCAACCTGCTGCTGCCCTGGACCGCCCTGGCCCTGCTGTACGCGGCCATGTACGCCCGGCAGAGCCGCACCTCGATGATCGAGGCGATGGCCGAGCCGTACATCCGCACCGCCCGGGCGAAGGGGATGCCGACGCGCACGGTGACCGTCAAGCACGGGCTGCGCTCCGCGACGACACCGATCCTGACCATCTTCGGGATGGACCTCGGCGGGCTGCTGGCCGGGGCCGTCATCACCGAGTCGATCTTCGGTCTGCCCGGCGTCGGCCGGCTGTTCTACGACGGCCTGGCCCGCTCCGATCAGCCCGTGATCCTCGGCGTCACCCTGCTCGCGGCCTTCTTCATCGTCGTCGCGAACCTGCTGGTCGACCTGCTCTACGCGTACGTCGACCCGAGAGTGAGGTACTGATGGCCAGCCTGTTGGAGGTCGAGGACCTCAAGGTCGCCTTCGACACCCCGCGCGGCACCGTCCGGGCCGTGGACGGCATCTCCTTCACCGTCGAGGCCGGGCGCACCCTCGGCCTGGTCGGCGAGTCCGGCAGCGGCAAGTCCGTCACCTCGCTGGCCCTGATGGGCCTGCACCGCGGCGCCGCCGTCTCCGGCTCGATCCGGCTCGACGGACGGGAGTTGACCGGTCTGGGGGAGCGGGAGCTGGGCGCCGTCCGGGGCCGGCGGATCGCCATGGTCTTCCAGGACCCGCTGTCCAGCCTGCACCCCTTCTACACCGTCGGCGAGCAGATCGCCGAGCACTACCGGGTGCACTTCCGGGCGGGCCGCAAGGCCGGCCGGGCCCGGGCCGTCGAGATGCTCGCCGAGGTCGGCATTCCGGAACCGGCCCGCCGGGTCGACGAGTACCCGCACCAGTTCTCCGGCGGCATGCGCCAACGCGTCATGATCGCCATGGCACTCGCCTGCGAACCGGACCTGCTGATCGCCGACGAGCCCACCACCGCGCTGGACGTCACCGTCCAGGCGCAGATCCTCGACCTGATCGCCCGGATCCAACAGGACCGCGGGCTCGGCGTCGTGATGATCACCCACGACCTGGGCGTGGTCGCCCGGGTCGCCCACGAAGTGCTGGTCATGTACGGCGGCCGGGCGGCCGAACAGGCCCCGGCGGAACGGCTGTTCGCCGCACCCGCACACCCGTACACCCGCGGGCTGCTGGACTCGCTGCCGCGCCTGGACGACTCCGACGACGCCCCGCTGCGGGCCATCCCCGGCAGCCCGCCCTCGCTGCTCACCCCCGCCCCCGGCTGCTCCTTCGCCCCGCGCTGCGCCCGCACCACCGCGGCGACCGCGGAGGAGCACGCCCGCTGCCTGGCCGAGCGCCCGCCGCTCGACCCGTCCGGCCCGCCCGGGGCCGGCCACCGGGCCGCCTGCCATCTGCCACTGGTGCCGGAAGGGGCCCTCTGATGGCCGAACCGCTGTTGTCCGTGCGGGACTTGGTGAAGACCTTCGCCGGACGGCGCAGCCGCACCGGCCGGGCCGGTGCGCCGGTCCGGGCCGTGGACGGGGTGAGCTTCGACCTCGCCGCGGGCGAGACCCTGGGCCTGGTCGGCGAGTCCGGCTGCGGCAAGTCCACCACCGGCCGGATGATCGTCCGGCTGCTCGACCCCACCTCGGGCACCGTCACCTTCGACGGCACCGAGATCGGCGGGCTGTCCCAGGCCCGGCTGCGGCCGCACCGGCGGCACCTGCAGATGGTCTTCCAGGACCCGTACTCCTCGCTCAACCCCCGGCAGACGGTGGCCCGGATCATCTCCGAGCCGCTGCTGGTCCAGGGCGCGGGTGCCGCGGCGGCGCGCGGCCGGGCGGCCGAGCTGATGGAGCTGGTCGGGCTGATCCCCGAGCACCTCGACCGCTACCCGCACGAGTTCTCCGGCGGCCAGGCGCAGCGGATCGGCATCGCCCGCTCGCTGGCCACCTCGCCGAAGCTGGTGGTCGCGGACGAGCCGGTCTCCGCGCTGGACGTCTCCGTCCAGGCCCAAGTGGTCAACCTGATGGAGCAGTTGCAGCGGGAGCTGGGCCTGGCGTACGTGTTCATCGCGCACGACCTCTCGGTGGTCAAGCGGGTCTGCGACCGGGTCGCGGTGATGTACCTGGGCCGGATCGTGGAGATCGGCGACAAGGCCGAGGTGTACGGCCGTCCGGCGCACCCGTACACCCGGGCGCTGCTGTCCGCCGTCCCGCTGCCGGACCCGGCGGCGGAGCGGGCCCGGGAACGGATCGTGCTGCTCGGCGACCCGCCGAGCCCGGCCGACCCGCCCACCGGGTGCGGCTTCCACCCGCGCTGCCCCAAGGCGCAGGCGCGCTGCCGGACGGAACGGCCGCTGCTGGAGGTGGTGGGGGTCGGCGGGCGCCAGGCGGCCTGCCACTTCCCGGAGCAGCCGTAACCGGAAAAGCCCCCGGTCGGGCGTGGCGGGGAACCTCACGAGGGCCGCGTCCGACCGGGTACCAACCCGCCACTGCTCCCCCCGCTGGTCCCCCTACTGTTCCCCCTGCTGTTCCTCGGAGGGCAGCAGCAGCCGGGGCCCGGGCCCCTCGGTGGCGAGCTCGTCACCGGGGTTGAGCACCCGGCAGCGGCGCAGCGAGACGCAGCCGCAGCCGATGCAGCCGGTCAGTTCGTCCTCCAGCCGCTCCAACTCGGTTCGGCGGGCGCGCAGTTGCTCGGCCCAGCGGAGGGAGATCCGCTCCCAGTCGTGCTTGCCCGGCATCCGGTCCTCGGGCAGCCCGGTGAACACCTCGGCGACCTCGGCGAGCGGGATGCCGAGCCGCTTGGCGACCAGGATCAGCGAGATCCGGCGCAGGACGTGCCGCCGGTAGCGGCGCTGGTTGCCGGCCGAGCGCTCGGAGGAGATCAGCCCCTGCTCCTCGTAGAAGCGCACGGCGGAGGTGGCGATCCCGGCCCGGCGGGCCACCTCGCCCACGCTGAGCAGGTCGACGGGTGCCGTCCCGGTCATGGTCACCGCTCCTTGACTCGTCGCTGCCGCTCGACTTCAAGCTCTCTTGAAGTCCCAGCTTATCGGACGTGACCGAACACTCCGTTCCCGGGGCGCCACGATCGTTGTCGGACAGCGGAGTTACCCTGCGCAGTCGCCGCCGGCCGGTGCCTTCGGAGGACGGCGCGAACCCTTCTGCGGGGTCAGCGTACGGTGTACTCCACGGTCACGCTGACGACCACCAGTACCGCGTAGACCACCGCCAGGGTGGTCCGCCCGCCGGCGTGCAGCGCGAGCGCCCCGGTGAGCAGGGCCAGCAGCTTGAGCACGATCTCCACGCCGAGCGGCTGGCGGAACCTCGGCCCGCCCGCGGCCAGGAACAGCCCCCAGAACGCGGCCGCCAGGGCCGGTGCGCCGAGGCCCAGCAGCAGCCGGGTGCCCAGGCCGGAGCCGGTCCTGAACCCCCAGTAGCAGAGCGATGCCAGCAGGGCGAGCTCCAGCCCGAAGGCGAGCCCCGCGTTGGCCATGGTCAGCGGGGTCCACTGCCGCTGCCCGACCGGTCCCGGTCTTTCGATCCTCATCCTGTGCTCTCCCCGTTCCGTCGCGGTCTCCGCGGTCAGGCGGAGTTTCCCAGTCGGTCCGGCGGGAACTCAATGGATCGCCCCGAAGACGTGTACGGAACAGGGGCCGGGCCGTAGCCTGACGCATGCAATGTCACACATCACCAGAGGGAGTACCGCCGTGGTCGACGACCTGAGCACCGCCGAGCCCCCGGTCCCGCTGCCCGCCGCCGAGGGCCTGTTCAGCGTCTCGCCGCAGGCCGCGCACCTCAACCACGGCTCCTTCGGGGCCGTGCCGGTCCCGGTGCAGCGGGTGCAGCAGGAGCTGCGGGCCGAGCACGAGCTGGACCCGGACGGCTTCTTCGCCGACCTGCCGGCCCGGATCGCCGGTGCCCGGGCGCGGATCGCCGCCGACCTGGCCACCGACCCGGAGCGGCTGGCCCTGGTCGCCAACGTCACCGAGGCGGCCGCGATCGCCCTGGACAGCATCCCGTTCGCCCCCGGTGACCGGATCCTGGTCACCGACCACGGCTACGGCGCCGTCACCCAGGCCGTCGCCCGCAGGGCCGCCGAGACCGGGGCCGAGCTGGTGGTCGCCGAGGTGCCGCTGGACGCCCCGGACGAGGCCGCCGTCCGGGCCGCGGTGCTCGCCGCCGTGGACGACCGCACCACCGTCGCCGTCCTGGACCGGATCACCTCGCTGACCGCCCGTGCGGTGGCCTCCCCGGCCCTGGTCGCCGAACTGCGCGGACGCGGGGTGACCACCGTGGTGGACGGCGCCCACGCCCCCGGGATGCTGCCCGGGCCGGTCGACCCGAACGCCGACTTCTGGTTCGGCAACCTGCACAAGTGGGCCTTCGCGCCGCGCGCCACCGGGGTGCTGTCCGTCCGCCCGGAGTGGACCGCCCGGGTGCGCCCGCTCGCGCTGTCCTGGGAGCACCACCGCGGCTTCCCGGCCAACGTCGAGTGGCGCGGCACCTGCGACTACACCCCGTGGCTGGCCGCCCCGGCCGGCTTCGAGCTGCTGCGCGAACTGGGCGTCGGGGCGGTCGCCGCCCACAACGCCGCGCTCGCCGCGTACGGCCAGCGGGTGCTGGTCGAGCGGGCGGGTCTGCGGGCGCTGCCCGCGACGCCCGGGGTGTGGATGCGCGCCGTACGGCTGCCGGCGGGGTGCGGCGACACCGAGGCGCAGTACCAGGCGCTGCTGGGCGAGCTGTGGCGGCGGCACCGGATCCGGGTCGCCGTCCGGCCCGGTCCCGACGGCGCGGTGCTGCGGGTCAGCGCCCAGCTGTACAACCGGGCGGCGGACTACGAGCGGCTCGCGGACGCGCTGGTGGAACTGTTCAAGGAGTAGGCACGCGGCCGACCGGCCCCTGTTCAAGGAGTGGGCGCGGGGCCGGCCGGGCCCTGGTCGCCCGCCGCCCGCAGTTCCGCGAGCAGCAGGTCGCGGTCGGCGAGCAGCCCGGTGAGGATCCGCCGGGCTGCTCGCAGCAGGTCGGCGACGTCGCCGCCGGCCAGCGCGTAGACCACGGTGCTGCCGTCCCGGGTGGCGGTGACGATGCCGGACCGGCGCAGCACCGCGAGCTGCTGGGACAGGCTGGAGGGCTCCACCTCCAGTTCGGCGAGCAGTCCGCGGACGGGTGTCGGTCCGGCCTGCAGCAGCTCCAGCACCCGGATCCGGACGGGATGGCCGAGCATCCGGAAGAACTCGGCCTTGGCCTGGTACAGCTCCCCCGGCCGTCGGCCGGGAGGTACTCCGATCGTCACGAGGCCCCCCTTCCCTGGTGTCGGCGGGCTCAGATCTCCAGCGAGAGCTCGATCTGCTTGAGCCGGTGGCGGGCCATCGCCAGGTTGGAACGGTTGCGGTGGAGCACCAGGAAGAGGAACAGCCCGCGCCCGCTGGGCGTCGTGATCGGCCGGACCATGTGGTACTGGTGCGTCAGCGTGATCAGGATGTCCTCGATCTCGTTGTCGAGCAGGTTGAGCGCCTCCATCGCCCGCATCTTGGCGCGGACCACGTCGGTGTTGCCGGCCGCGGCGACGTTGAGGTCCAGTTCGCCGCCGTCCCCGAGGGTGCCGAGGGCCATGCCGCTGCCGTAGTCGACCAGGGCGACGCCGATCGCGCCGTCGATCGACATGGAGTCCTTGAGGGACGTCTCCAGGTTCGCCATCGTGGCGGTCCTCCCGTGAGTCGGTGGCCGGGGACGGCGCGGTGATCGCGTCGCTCGCGGCCCTGGCTCACGAAGGTAGGGAGCGAATCCCGGACTCCACCGCGAATGACCGGAGTCGCTCGGATCTTGCCGGACTCTGATCACTTGAAGACATTTGCAACTATGGATCTGAGAGAGGAGTGATCTCCCGGCTCTGAAAACGGTGCCTCGGAAAACGGTGCTATCGATGTCACTCCTCCCGGGTAACCTCTCGCTGAGATGCGAGATCACACCAACCACACCCGGACGGCGATGAACACCCCCGATCCAGAGCCCCAGGAAGACCAGGAGCTCAGCCCCGCCGAGGCGTACGCGGCCAGCCGTCGCCGGGCGAAGGAGCAGGCCACCGCCCTGTACGGCTTCCAGCAGCTGTACGACTTCCCGCTGGACGACTTCCAGCTGGAGGCCTGCGAGACCCTGGAGGCCGGCTCCGGCGTCCTGGTCGCCGCCCCCACCGGCTCCGGGAAGACCATCGTCGGCGAGTTCGCCGTGCACCTGGCCCTCCAGGGCGGCCGCAAGTGCTTCTACACCACGCCGATCAAGGCGCTCTCCAACCAGAAGTACGGGGACCTGGTCAAGCGCTACGGCGCCGCCAAGGTCGGCCTGCTCACCGGTGACAACTCCGTCAACGGCGACGCCCCCGTGGTGGTCATGACCACCGAGGTGCTCCGCAACATGCTCTACGCGGGCTCCAGCACCCTCGACGGCCTCGGCTACGTCGTGATGGACGAGGTGCACTACCTCGCCGACCGCCTCCGCGGCGCCGTCTGGGAGGAGGTCATCATCCACCTCCCCGAGTCGGTCACCCTCGTCTCGCTCTCCGCGACCGTCTCCAACGCCGAGGAGTTCGGCGACTGGCTGGACACCGTCCGCGGCGGCACCAAGGTGATCGTCTCCGAGACCCGCCCCGTCCCGCTGTGGCAGCACGTGATGGCCGGCAACCGGATGTACGACCTGTTCGCCGACCCCGACCGGGACGGCCGCCCCAAGCACAGCCTCAAGAACCCCGGCAAGGCCGTCAACCCCGAGCTGGTCCGGCTCGCCCGCTCCGAGCTCGACCGCAACCCGCGTGACCGGTTCGGCCGCGGCCGGGGCCGCTCCATGCCCAACGGCCGCCCCGGCAAGGTCTGGACGCCGGGCCGGGTCGACGTCATCGACCGGCTCGACGCCGAGGGCCTGCTGCCCGCGATCACCTTCATCTTCAGCCGGGCCGGCTGCGAGGCCGCCGTCCAGCAGTGCCTCAGCTCCGGCCTGCGGCTCAACAAGGAATCCGACCGCGCCGTGGTCCGGGCCATCGTCGAGGAGCGCTGCGCCGACATCCCCGACGAGGACCTGCACGTCCTCGGCTACTTCGAGTGGCTGGACGGACTGGAGCGCGGCATCGCCGCCCACCACGCCGGGATGCTGCCCCGGTTCAAGGAAGTGGTCGAGGAGCTCTTCGTGAAGGGCCTGGTCAAGGCCGTCTTCGCGACCGAGACCCTGGCGCTCGGCATCAACATGCCCGCCCGCTCGGTGGTCATGGAGAAGCTGGTCAAGTGGAACGGCGAGACTCACGCCGACATCACCCCCGGCGAGTACACCCAGCTCACCGGCCGGGCCGGGCGGCGCGGCATCGACGTCGAGGGCCACGCCGTGGTGCTCTGGCAGCGCGGCCTCGACCCGGAGGCGCTGGCCGGCCTGGCCGGCACCCGCACCTACCCGCTCAAGTCCTCGTTCCGGCCCTCCTACAACATGGCCGTCAACCTGGTCTCCCAGTTCGGCCGGCACCGCTCCCGCGAACTGCTGGAGACCTCCTTCGCCCAGTTCCAGGCGGACCGCTCGGTCGTCGGCATCGCCCGCCAGGTGCAGCGCAACGAGGAGGGGCTGGACGGCTACCGCGAGTCGATGACCTGCCACCTCGGCGACTTCGACGCGTACATGGAGCTGCGCCGCCGGCTCAAGGACCGCGAGAACGAGCTGGCCCGCGAGGGCAGCAGCCAGCGCCGCGCCGCCGCCGTCGAGTCCATCGAGCAGCTCAAGCCGGGCGACGTCATCCACGTCCCCACCGGCAAGTTCGCCGGCCTCGCCCTGGTCCTCGACCCGGGCCTGCCGCCGGTCAGCCGCTCCGGCCGGGGCGGCCCGCGCCACCCCGACTTCCAGGACGGCCCGCGCCCGGTGGTGCTCACCGCGGAGCGGCAGGTCAAGCGGCTCGCGATGATCGACTTCCCGCACCCGGTGGTCGCCGTCG
>NZ_JBHZCY010000070.1:0-47729 GCF_042786665.1 Kitasatospora sp. NPDC059146
GCGCGGAGCCGTGCGGGGCTCCGCGCCGGGACCGGTTCGACCGGCCGGCGGTGGGGCGCCGGCTGATCGGCGGCTCAGTACTGGGAGTAGCCGTCCTCGGAGAGGACGTGCTTCTCGTCGCCGTTGATCGGCGGGTTGAAGATCGACACCAGGTGGAGGTCCTCGTCGGCCGAGGCCACCAGGTGGTGCGGGTCGTGCTGGTTGAGGACGTAGATGGTGCCCGGGACGATCTTGTGGCGGGTACCGTCGTGCTCCACGACCTCACCGGAGCCGCTGATGCAGTAGCAGGCCTCCAGGTGGTTGCGGTACTGCAGGGCGCTGGAAGTGCCCTTGCGCACCAGGGTGTCCGCGACGGCGAAGCCCATCCCGTCGCTCTTGGTCAGCAGGCGGGTGCTCAGGCCGTTGCCCCACTCGACGGGGGCGACATCATCGAGGCTGCGGGTGAACATCTCTGTGGTTCTCCTTCGGAATAGGGTGGGAACTACGGGTGTTGCGGAGGTACGGGCCTTGCGGGTGTGCGGCTCTTGCGGGGTGGGGCGGTTCTTGCAGATGTGCGGCTCTTGCGGGGTGGGGCGGCTCTTGCGGGTGTGCGGCTCTTGCGGGGTGAAGCGGCTCTTGCGGGGTGGTCAGGCGGCCACGGCCGGGCTGTGCTCCGTGATCACGGCGGCGATGGCGTCCAGGGTGCGGAAGTCGTCCGGGCCGAAGTCGATGTCGTCGACGGGGATCCGGTAGGCCGTGGTGAAGTGCGCGAGCATCCGCACCAGGCCCAGGCTGTCGATGACTCCGGACTCGATCAGGTCGTAGTCGCCGGTGAGGTCCGATACGTCCTCGCCGGCCAGGAACTGGTCCACCACGTAGGCGCGGACCTCGGCGGCTATGGCGGTGCTGCTCATGCGGTGGTCTCCTTCAGACGGGTCTGCTTGATCAGGTTCCGGTCGGGCTTTCCGGTCGACGTACGGGGCAGCGGAAGGGCGGTGAGGTGCACCGAGGCCGGGATGGCGTGGCGCGGCAACTCCCGCCCCAGGTGGGCGCGGAGGCCCAGGGTGGTGAGGGCGCTGCCCGGGCGCTGGGCGACGTGGGCGTGCAGGCGGACACCGGCCTCCGGGTCGGGAAGCGGCACGACCACGGCCTCGGCGACGTCGGGGTGGGCCGCGATCACGGTCTCCACCTCCTGGAGGTTGGTGCGCACGCCCCTGACCTTCACGTGCCAGTCCGCGCGCCCCTCCAGGAAGTAGAGGCCCTCGGTGTTGCGGGTGACGATGTCGCCGGTGCGGTAGAAGACCCGGCCGTCCAGCTGGGTGAACACCGCGTCGTTGAGCTCCCGGCGCAGGTAGCCGGTGGTCTGGAAGGGTGTGGACACCAGGAGTTCCCCGGTGCCGACCGTGGCGAGGCGCCGGCCGTCGGAGTCGACGACCACGGCCTCGGTGCCCCGGATGGGGCGGCCGACGGGCATCGGCCCGGTCGCCGCCGGGTCGACCCGGTGGATGAACGAGTCGTTGGTCTCGGTGCAGCCGAACACGTTGTGGAAGGCGGCCCCGGGGAACGCGGGGGCGACCCTGGCGAGCAGGTCCGCCGGCATCCGGTCACCGGTGAAGATCGCGTGGCGTACGGCGGGGAAGGTGCCGCCGTGGTCGAGCAGCAGCCGGTACACCATCGGCACGCCCTGGACGAAGGTGACCCGGTGCCGGGCGGCGAGCCCCGCCAGGTGGGCGGCGTCGGTGGCCCGCTGCTGCTCCACCAGGACGACGGTGGCGCCCAGTTGCAGGAAGGTCCAGATGTCGAGCAGGGCGAGGTCGAAGTTGAGCGGGGCGTAGGACAGCGCGGTGTCCTCGGCGGACAGCGCGAACTCGCTGACGGCCCAGTCGGCGAAGGCGTCGAACCCGGCGGTCTCGATCGGCACGATCTTGGGGGTGCCGGTCGAGCCCGAGGTGGTCAGCAGCAGCCTGGTCCGGGCCGGGTCCGCCACCGCGAAGCCCGTCGCCTCGGCCTCGTCCGCCGGTACCGGCGCCGCGGCGAGCGCGCCGTCGGCGGTCGCGGTGAGCCGGTGGGAGACCCTGGCCTGCTGCGCCAGGCGCTCCAGTGCGGCACTGCCCAGGTCCGGGGAGGGGGCGAGGGCGACCAGGCCCTCCTGGGCGACGGCGAGCAGCAGGGCGACGGTCTGCGGGTTCTTGTGCGCCGGCACGCACACCGTGCCGCCGGACGGGAGGTCCAGCGCCGACAGGTGCTTGCGCAGACTGCGGGTCAGGTCGTTCAGCCGGCCGTAGGTGACGGCCTGGTCGTTGAAGTGGAGCGCGATGTGGTGGGGCCGCTCGTCGCCGTGGGCGGCGACGGTCTCGGCCAAGCGGGACGATGGCACGGCGGGATTCCTCGCGGTCGGCTCAGCCGCCGGTAACGGGTACCGATCGGCTGTTCGAATTCGTGCGGTGTCGAGGAAGACCGTACCGGGCGAAGTCCATGCTTGGTCAAGCATGCACTTGCCGAAGTGGGTGTGACGCAGACCACCAGACTTGCATGACCAAGCAAAAGACCCCGAACGCGGAATGCGTTCGGGGCCGGGATGGGCGGGCGGAGGCGCCACGCCGGCGCGCCACAGCCGTCCGGGACCGGGGGGAGCCCGGGACCGGACCACTGTGCCGCGCCGGGGGGCGACGGGTCAGACCTGGGTCGCGCGCAGGGCCTGGACCGTGGGGCCCAGTTCGGGGTCTGCGGTGAAGGAGTTCAGCGCGGAGGAGAGGACCTCCGCGTAGGTCGCCCGCGCCGCCTGGTAGCGCTGGCGCCCCTCGTCCGTGATCACCGCGTAGACCCCGCGCTTGTCCGAAGGACACAGGTCCTTGAAGGCGAAGCCGGCCGTTTCGAGCCGGCCCACCAGCCGGGTCACCGACGACTGCCCCAGGCCGACCCGGTCGGCCAGGTCCTGCATCCGCAGCTCGCTCGTCGAGGAGTGGTGCAGGTGCTCCAGGGACCGGTACTCCGACAGTCCGATCCCGTGCTGGCGCTGGAGCGCCAGGGCCAGCTCCCGCTCCACGAACGAATGGAGCGTCAGCACCCGCCCCCAGGCTGCCTGGTCGGAGCTGCGCAGCGGCGCGTGCGGTGAGGTTGCCATAAATGCCTCCCTTGCAGAGGTGTTGCTTGACAGAAGAGTACATGCGCATGCAAGATCCTGGCGCCCCCGATTTTTATTCCGTGGGTCCCCCGAGCGCAGTTCATTGCACGTACAAGCAAACATTCTGCCTGTTCAGCGCCACCGCAGGAGCGCGGGCCGCCTCGGCCCCGCCACACCCCGCTCCTGCCCCCGTCCCCATCGGCGACACCCGCTTCGAGGGAGTCCCGAGCCCCAGCACCTGCGCGGGGCGATCCTCGACGCGCAGGCCCACCAGGACGTCGCCGACGACGGCGCCGCCTGCCGCACCGAAGGAACCTGCTGACATGAGCATCCGTGCCCACTTCGCCTCCGCGGCCCAGCCGCCGTCCCCGGAGCCGGGGCGCCACGTCCTCGCCACCGTGACCTACGGCGCCGCCACCGGCCTCACCCGGGTCGAGCACGGCCACCCCGACCTGACCATCCCGATGGCGGTCACCAACGGCGACGCCTTCCGCGAGGTGTGGACCGTCGCCGAACGGCCGCGCTGGGTCCTGCGCGAGGACAGCGCCTACGCCCACGACGGCCGACACCTCTTCGTCGCCGGCCTCCTGCCCGAGCAGTCGGTCTACACCCCACCGGTGCGGGAGATGTACGAGAAGGCCTTCGCCCTGGTCAACCACCTCGACTACGGCCACGTCTTCCGGATGTGGAACTTCGTCGGCGACATCCTCGGCGCCAACGCCGAAGGCATGGAGGTCTACCGGGACTTCGTCCAGGGCCGCGCCCAGGCCTTCCAGACCTACATGGGCGACACCACCGCCCAACTCCCCGCCGCCACCGGGATCGGCACCCAGGGCCGCGGCATAGCCTTCGTCCTGCTGGCGACCAGAAGAGGCGTGCCCCGCCACCTGGAGAACAGCCGGCAGACCTCCGCCTACCACTACCCCGACCAGTACGGTCCCAAGTCGCCGAGCTTCGCCCGCGCCACGCTCCTGGACGACACCCTCTACGTCTCCGGCACCGCGTCCATCCTCGGCCACGAGACCGTCCACCCGGGCGACGTGCGGCGCCAGACCCGGGAGACCCTGGACAACATCGCCCACCTGATCTCCCGCGAGAACCTCGCGGCCCAGGGCATCGATGCGGGACACGACCTCAAGGACCTACGGATGATCAAGGCCTACGTGCGACATGAAGACGATGTTCCGGCGGTACGCGCTGTCTGTGAGGAGACACTTGGTCTGGGTACTGAGGTGAAGTACCTCAACGTCGCCGTCTGCCGGGACGACCTCCTGGTCGAGATCGAGGGCCTCGTCCCCGCCGTGGGGTGGGACCAGTGACCGCCCTCAAGGTCGGCATCGTCCTGCCCGGCCGCGAGGCCGTCGTCGACGAGGGCCCCTACCCGGCCAACCTCGCCTCGATCGCCGCCCTGGCCGAGGAGTCCGGCTTCGACTCGATCTGGGCCGGCGAATCCCCGCTCGCCCGCTCCCGGATGAACCCGCTGCTCGCCCTCGCCGCCGCCTCCTCGGCCACCGAGCGGGTGCAGTTGGGCACCGCCGTGCTGATGCCGCTGCGCGCCCCCGTCCACCTGGCGCACGAACTGGCCTGCCTGGACCGGATCTCCGGCGGCCGGGTGATCGCCGGCATCGGCTCCGGCTTCGCCTCCCCCGCGACCGAGCGCGAATTCGCCAACTACGGCCTGGACTTCGCCACCCGCTTCGGGCGGATGCGGGAGACCGTCGAGATCTGCCAGGCACTCTGGGCCGCCCGCGGCGAGCCCGTCTCCTACGAGGGAAAGCACTACCGGCTCCAGGACGCCGCCCTGCTGCCCCTGCCGCACCAGCCGCAGGGCCCGCCGCTGTGGATCGCCCACTCCGGCCCCCAGATGCTGCGCCGGGCCGGCCGCGGCTTCGACGGCTGGATGCCGACCTCCACCACCCCCGAGAACTACGGCGCGGGCTGGGAGCAGGTCACCGCCGCGCGCGAGGAGGCGGGCCGCCCCGCCGAGGCGGTCACCGGCTCCGTCTACCTCTCCGTCGCGGTCGACCGCACCCGGGAGCAGGCCGAGGAGACCCTCTGGTCGTACTTCCGCGCCTACTACGGCCTCCCGCTCACCACCATGCGCACCACCCAGGGGATCTTCGGCGGAACCCCGCAGGAGGTCGCCGACTGGCTCCACCAGTACGTCAAGAACGGCGCCCGCCACCTGATCCTGCGCCTGCCCACCGCCGAGCTGACGGAGGCCGCCTACCGCGACGCGGTCCGGCGGACCGCGCAGGAGCTCCTCCCGCTCCTGCGCGAGCTGTGAACGGCCGGTCCCAGGCGCCGGGGTGGGCGGTGTGGGCGGCGGCGTGGCCGATCACCGCCGTGTTCATGCTGTCCAACATCCCCACCCCGCTGCTCGCCCTCTGGAAGGACCGCATCGGCTTCTCCACCGGCACCACGACGGTCATCTTCGCCGCGTACATCGGCGGACTGCTGCTCGCCCTGCCGTTCACCGGCGCCCTGGCGGACCGGTACGGCACCCGCCGGGTGCTGGCCCCCGCCCTGGTCGCCGGACTGGTCTCCTGCGCGCTGTTCATGACGGCCACCCACGTCCTGACCCTGATCGTCGCGCGGCTGCTCACCGGCGTGGCGGTCGGCGCGGTGCTCTCGGCCGGCACCGCGGCGGTCTCCCACGTCGGGGGCCCCGGGCGGCGCCCGCAGGCGGTCCTCGCCGGATCGGTGGCCATCGGCACCGGCCTGGCCGCCGGCCCCCTGCTCGGGGGCAGCGTCTCGCAGTACTGGACGGCCCCCACCGTCACCGTCTTCGTCCTGGAGGGGGTCCTGCTCCTGACCGCCCTGGCGGTCGTGTACACCCTCCACCTGCCGCCCGTGCCGGTCTCCCGGGAGGAACCCGCGCCGGGGTGGCTGCGCCTGCCGTCCGTCCCCCGGGTCAACCGCCGCGGCCTGGCCACCAGCCTGCTGGTCTACATCCCCGGCATGACGGGGACGTCCCTGCTGCTCGCGCTCGGGCCGATCCTGCTCGCCTCCCTGCTGCACACCGGCAACCGGCTGGTGACCGGCGGGATCGGCTTCATGATGTTCGGCGCCTCCACCGGCGTCCAGTTCGCGATCCGGAACCTGCCGCTGGGGCGGATCCTCACCATCGCGGGCGTCGTCACCGGCGTCGCCATGCTCGGCACCGCCACCGCCGTCCGCGCCCACTCCCTCGCCCTGCTCACCCTCGCCGCGGTCGCCGCGGGCGTCGGCCAGGGCATGGGCCAGTACGGCGGCTTCTCCCGGCTGGGGACGGAAGTCGTCCCGACCCGGCTCGCCGAGGCCAACGCGGCGCTCAGCGCGGGCGGTTACCTGTTCGCGGGCATCCTGCCCATCCTGACCGGCTACCTCAGCGACGCCGCCGGGATCGCCACCTCCTCCACCGTGTTCGCCTCCCTCACCGGCGCCGCGGCCCTCGCCGGCGCCCTCCTGGTCGGCACCCTCCGGGCGCGCACCCCCGTCGAGGAGGTACGGGAGCCCTCGAAGGTGCCGGCCTCCTGAACGGCCCGCCCGCTGCGGCCGGATCGCGGCGGGCGGGCTGCTGCTCCCGCGGTCCGCGTGGCGGTCAGCCGACCGCCACGGGCACCCGCTCCGGCACCGCCAGCGCCGCGAGGCGGCGCAGGCTGGCCCGGCGCTGGAGCGCGGCGAGACCGGTGGACGCCGCACCGAGCGCCAGCCAGCCCACCGGGCCGGCGGCCATCACCACGCCGGTCAGCAGCATCGGCCCCACCGACTTCTGGACCGACTGGGACATCCCCGCCACCCCCAGGTAGGAGGCCCGGGCCCGCGGCGGCGCCAGGCTGACCGCCAGCTCCCAGGAGCTCACCGAGCGCATCAGCTCCGCGAGCGTGACCAGCGCGGCCGCGGCCAGCAGGGCGAGCGAGGCGGTCAGCGGGCCGCCGCCGGTGGAGAGCGCGATCAGCAGGCAGCTCGCGAGCAGCGTCACCCCGTACCAGCCGACCGCCCTGGTCGCCCCGCCCGGCCGCTCCGCCCAGCCGGAGACGCGCAGTTGCAGCACCACCACCAGCACGGTGTTGAGGGTGAGGAAGGCCGGCACCACGGCGTGCGGCGCGTCGGTGTGGTGGATCAGCCAGAGCGGCAGGCCGACGTTGAGCACGGAGTCGTCCAGGCACATCGGCAGGTCCAGCAGCACGAACAGCAGGTAGCCGCGGTCGCGCCAGGGGCTCGGCACGGCGCCGCCCCCGGCGGCGGACGCCTCCGCTTTCGCCTTCGCCCCCGCTTCCGCCTCCGCCGCCACCGCGCCCAGACCGCGCCCGGCCGGCTCCTCGGTGCGCCGGATCAGGGCGGCGGCCAGCAGGTACGAGAGCGCGTTGGCCACGATCAGCGCCCGGTACGCGGTGGTGGTGCCGAACGCCAGGCCGATCGCCGCGACGCCCGTCCCGACCGCGTAGCCGCCGTTGGCCACGCTGCGGAACAGTGCCTGGTAGGTGGCCCGCCGCTCGCCCGCGACCCGGGTGGCGAAGAGCATCTCCAGGGTCTTGGCGCCGCGTTCGGCCAGACAGGTCAGCGCGACCGAGACCAGCAGCGCGGTGAAGTCCTGGACCACCAGCAGCAGCGCCATGGTGGCCACCCGCAGCAGGTGGCAGCCGATCAGCAGCC
This sequence comes from Kitasatospora sp. NPDC059146, assembly GCF_042786665.1. Lineage (NCBI taxonomy): Bacteria > Bacillati > Actinomycetota > Actinomycetes > Kitasatosporales > Streptomycetaceae > Kitasatospora > Kitasatospora sp. NPDC059146. The sequence goes on from NZ_JBHZCY010000070.1 coordinate 7,742, forward strand.
CGCGCACCGAGAAGCGTTCGGCGGCCCGTCCGGACAGCGGCGAACCGATGATCCCGGCCACCGCGCCCACCCCGAGCAGCAGTCCGAGCCGCCCGGCGTCCATGCCGCAGACATAGGTGAAGTACAGCACGGACGCGGCCGCCCACACCCCGGTGCCGGTCCGGTCCACGCCCTGGGCCAGCAGCATGACGCGGGCGTCCCGCCCGCCCGGCGGCCGCCGCAGCTGCGACCACAGTCCGTTCCCCCGCATGACAGGTCCTCGTTTCGCGTCCACCGTCAATCTCGACATCAAGATACTTCATGTCGAGATAGTCATGGAACCCCGGTCCCGCATACCGGACGCCTCGCCGGCCGGCCACCCCCTCGACGCCCGGCGGACCGTGCGCCACACTCTCCCCAGCAGCACCCGCGCTCCCGACGCACCGGCACCGACGCACCGAACGACCGCACCCTGGAGAGCCACACGGTGACCACACGCCAACTGCTGGAGATCGCGTTCTCGTCCGGCCGGTCCGGAACCGGACCGGCCACCTGGGGCCAACGGGCCATCTGGGACGCCGTACGCCGACTCCCCCCGGCCGACGTGCCGCGCTACACCATCGCCACCGCGGCCCCGCTGGACCCGGGCCTGCCACTGCCCGGAGTGCTCGACGCCCTGGACCGACTGCTCCACCTGCACGACTCGCTGCACACCAGACTGCTGCCCGCCCCGGACGGCACGCTGCGCCAAGTCGTCGACCCGGACGGCACCTTGACCGTCGAGGTGCACCCGCTGGCGGACGGCGAGGACCCGACCGAGGCCGGTGAGCGACTGCACCGGGACCTGGCCGGACGCCCCTTCGACACCGCCACCCAGTGGCCCCTCCGGGTCGGCGTGGTGACGGCCGACGGCCTGGCCCGGCACATCAGCCTGGCACTCTCCCACACCGCCGTCGACGGCGCGGGGATGAACCGCCTGGTCGCCGACCTGACCGCGCTCAGCCTCGGGCACTCCCCCAGCCAACTCGCCGGGCTCCGCACACCCGCCCGACAGCCCCTGGAGGAGGCCGAGTTCCAGACCTCCGAGCGGGGCCGCAAGCGCGACACCGGCGCCCGCAAGCAGTTCGTCCGCAAGCTCCGCCTCGCCCCGCCCCGGCTGTTCCCGGAGCCGCCCGCGACCGAGCACCCCGCCGACTTCCCCAACGCCGTCCTGCGCTCCCCCGCCCTGCCCGGCGCGGTCGAACTGGTCGCCGCCACCCACCGGGTGAGCACCTCCTCCGTCCTGCTGGCGGCGACCGCCACGATGACCGCCCGCCTCGCCGGCACCACCGAGGCCGTGCTCAACGTCGTGGTCAACAACCGCTTCCTGCCCGAGCTGACCAACGCGGTGAGCGTGGTCGCGGGCGACGGACTGTTCCACCTCCCCGACGCCACCGCCGAGTTCGGCGAGGTCGTCCGCCGCACCCACTCCGCCGCGATCGGCACCTACCGGCACGCCTACTACGACAAGCTCGCCCTGGCCGCCGAGGTCGAGCAGCTCTCCGCCGAGGGCGTACCGCTCGCCGACCGCTCCTGCGTCTTCAACGACACCCGCGACCTGCTCCCGGCCGCACCCGCCCCGGGCGACGAGGGCACCACCCTCAGCTGGCCGGTCGACTTCGAGCCCCGCCCGGGCCTGACCTACGCCCTGGACGCCCTGCAGTCCCCCGAGGCACTGAGCCTCGCCATGACCGCCGACCCGGCCGTCCTCCCCCGCCCCGCGATGGAGCGGTTCCTCTACGGCATCGAGGAGTTGATCCTCACCGAGGCCGCCACCCACCGCTGACCCGGCCCCGCCCGCACCGCCCCCGACCACCGGGGGCGGTGCGCCCACGAGGAGACCGCACAAACGGGTTGACCCCGGGCCCTACCCTGGAATCCATGCGGATCCTCGTACTCGGCGGTACCTCCTTCGTCGGCCGCGCGATCGCCGCCGACGCCCTGCGCAGCGGCGCCGAGGTCACCCTGTTCAACCGCGGCCGGACCAACCCCGGCCTCTTCCCCGAAGCCCGCCACCTGCGCGGCGACCGCGACACCGGCGACTACGCCGCCCTGCGCACGGGCGAGTGGGACGCCGTGGTGGACGTCACCGGCTACCGCCCCCGCCAGGTCGACCAGGCCATGACCGCCCTCGGCGACCGGGTCGGCCGCTACCTCTTCGTCTCCAGCCACGCCGTCTACCAACGGTCCGGGCTCGCCCCGCACTCCGACGAGTCCGCCCCGCTCCGCGCACCGCTGCGCGAGGCCGAGGAGCTGTCCGAGGAGACGTACGGCCGGCTCAAGGTCGCCTGCGAGCAGGACGTCACCGCCCGCTACGGCGACCGGGCGACGATCGTGCGCCCCGGCAAGGTGGCCGGGCCGCACGACGAGCAGCGCGGACTGACGTACTGGGCCCGCCGGGCGGCCCGCGGCGGCCGGATCGCCCTGCCCGGGCGCCCCGAACAGCCCGTCCAGGTGGTCGACTCGCGCGACCTGGCCCGGCTGGTGCTCCGGCTGCTCCAAGACGGCCGACCGGGCGCCTTCCACGCCGTGGGCCCGGCCGAACCGACCACCCTGGGCGGCCTGATCGCCACCTGCGCCGAGGTCGCGGGCACCGGGATCGAGCTCGTGCCCGTCCCCCCGGAGACCGCCCCGCCGCCGTTCTTCCCGCTGGTCCGGGCCGAACCCCTCTGGCCCGGCCAGCAGCGCGACCCGTCCCGGGCGCGCGCCGCCGGGCTGCCCGCCACCCCGCTCGCGGTGACCGCGGCCGACGTGCTCGCCTGGGACCGCGAGCGCGGCGAACCGCCGCTGGGGCACGGCTTCACCCCCGAGCAGGAGGCCCTGGTCCTGGCCGCACACGACGCCCGCTGACCAGCGCCCCGGAGCGGACGGGCTCCGGGGCCGTGGACTGACGCACGGCACCCCCCTCCTGACCGATTGTCAGTGCCACCCGCTAGGGTCGGGCCCGAACAATCGCACCACACCGGTACGAATGCACCAGCACGCCCATCAGCCCTACGCACCACCACCAGGGGGGACCATGACCACACCGGGCACCAGCCCGCTCACCGCCGCCGACCTCGTGGAGGGTTGGCACCGGGTCGGCGTCCGCCCGGGCATGGCGGTCATCGTGCACTCCTCGCTCTCCAGCCTCGGCCGGGTCGAGGGCGGGGCGGCGGCCGTGGTCGCCAGCCTGCGCGAGGCCGTCGGGCCGGGCGGCACGGTGGCCACGCCCGCCTTCACCGGCTCCGTCGTCTGCGACCCGGCACCGGACCACGCCGGGCTGCCCACCCCCGAGATCGCCGAACTTCGGGCCTCCGTCCCGCTGTTCCACCCCGGACTGCCCTCCCCGATGGGTGCGGTCGCCGAGGCCCTGCGCAGCCTGCCGGAGAGCCTGCGCAGCACCCACCCGCAGGCCTCGGTCGCCGCCGTCGGCGCCCACGCCCGCGAGGTCACAGCCCGCCGCTCGCTCGGCTGGGCCGTCGGCCGGGAGTCGCCCTTCGGCGCCCTGCACGACCTCGGCGGGTACGTGCTGCTGGTCGGCGTCGGGCACAACCGCAACACCTTCCTGCACTACGCGGAGACCTTCGCCCCGAACCGCCGGCTCAAGCTCCGCCGCTTCCCGATGGCCATCCAGGGCGAGCGGGTGTGGATCGAGACACCGGACGTGGGCAACGACAACGACACCCACTTCCCGGTCGTGGGACGGGAGTTCGAGGAGCTGGCCGGCATCCGCGAGGTGCTGGTCGGCGACGCGCCGTGCCGGCTGGTCCCGGTCCGCGAGCTCATACCCTTCGCCGTCCGCCGCCTCACCGAACTCCTCGCGGCGGACGGCCCCGGAGCGGCGTAGCCCGGCCCACCGGCCGGGCCACGCCCGTCACCTCACCCCATCGGGTGTCAGTGGCCGTGCACCGAGTGGGTCTCCTGGATCTCCTTCCAGGACTTCGGCTCCACCAGCGCCTTGGCGTCGTCCCGCGCCCCGGGCGCCAGCGAGGCGGTCGCCGCACCCGGTGCCACCGGTCCGACGGCCGGCTTGCCCGGGGTGAACAGCCAGGTCTTGAAGAGGTCCCCGAGCTTCTTCCCGGACACCTTCTCCGCGTACGCCTGGAACTCCGCGACGGTCGCGTTGCCGTACTTGCGCTCGGTGGGCCAGCCCTTGAGGATCTTGAAGAACTTCTCGTCCCCGACGGTGTTGCGCAGTGCCTGGATGGCCACCGCGCCCCGGTCGTACACCGCGTTGGAGAACTGGTTGTCCGCGCCCGGGTCGCCCGGCTTGACGCTCCAGAACGGGTCGTCGGCCGGGTGCGAGGCGTAGATGTAGTCGGCCAGCTCCTGGGCGGTGCCCTCGTTCTCGTGCTCGGACCAGAGGAACTGGGCGTAGCTCGCGAAGCCCTCGTTCAGCCAGATGTCGCTCCAGTGCGCGACCGAGACACTGTCGCCGTACCACTGGTGGGCCAGCTCGTGCACGACCACCGAGGTGTTGGTGCCCTTGGCGAACTGCTTGGGGCTGTAGAAGACCCGGGTCTGGGTCTCCAGGGCGTAGCCGGTCGGGACGTTGGGCACATAGCCGCCGACCGAGCTGAACGGGTAGTCGCCGAAGTAACCGCTCAGCCAGTCCACCAGCTCACCGGTGCGCTCGACGCTGGCCCGGGCCGCGTCCGCGTTCTCGCCGAGGTCCTTGCTGTACGCGTTGTAGACCGGTAGCCCGCTCGCGGTGGTGTCGGTGGTGATGTCGAACTTCCCGACCGCCAACGTCGCCAGATAGGTCGCCTGGGGCTTGTTCTCCCGCCAGCTATAACGGGTCCAGCCGGCTTTCGAGCTGGTCCCGGTCAGCACGCCGTTGCTGATCACCTGGTTGCCGTCCGGCACCAGCACCGAGACGTCGTAGGTGGCCTTGTTGCTCGGGTGGTCGTTGCTCGGGAACCACCACCACGCGGCCTCGGGCTCGTCGGCCGCCACGGCACCGTCGGGGGTGCGGTGCCAGGCGGTGAAGCCGTACTTCTTCACGGTGGACGGCACGCCCTTGTAGCGGACCACCACGGTGGCCTGGCTGCCCTTGGCCAGCGGCCGGGCCGGGGTGATCTCCAGCTCCTGCTGACCACTGGTCGCGAAGGCGGCGGGCCGCCCGTTGACCTGCACCTCGGAGACGTTCAGCGCGAAGTCGAGGTTGAACCGGGAGAGGTCCTGGGTCGCGGTGGCGAGGATGGTGGTGGTGCCCTCCAGCTCGTCGGTCGCGGGCTGGTACTTCAACCGGATGTCGTAGTGGGAGACGCGGTAGCCGCCGTTGCCGTAGGTCGGGTAGTAGGGGTCGCCGATCCCGGCCGCGCCGGGTTGGAAGTCGGCGGCCGAGGCGGGGACGGCCAGGAACAGGCTCAGGGCACTGGCGGCGGAGACGATCAGCCTCTTGCGCAACGTGGTCCTCCAGGATCACCGGATCAATGGGTCGGATCGATCCTTGTCCCGGCAGCCCGCAGTCCACTCCCCAATTGTGAGATGTTCATGAAAAGAAACGCGCCGAAATCACGCCGCCCCACCCCCGTCACCCGCCCCACCCGTACCGCACCGCCCCCGGGCCCCCTCAGGCCCCCAGCACCACCGGCGCCCGCACCAGCGAGCCGTACTCCGTCCAGGAGCCGTCGTAGTTCTTGACGTGCGGGTACCCCAGCAGCTCGGTGAGCGCGAACCAGGTATGCGCCGACCGCTCGCCGATCCGGCAGTAGGCGATCACCTCCCGCTCCTCCCCGACCCCCTTGCCGCCGTACAGCGCCCGCAGCTCCTCCGCCGAGCGGAACGACCCGTCGTCGTTCGCGGCCTGCGACCAGGGCACGTTGACCGCCCCGGGAATGTGCCCGGGCACCTGGGCCTGCTCCTGCGGCAGGTGCGGCGGCGCGATCAGCTCCCCACGGAACTCCGCCGGGGACCGGACGTCGACCAGCACCGCGTCCGCACCGGGCTTGGCGAACACCTCCGCCTTGGCCAGCACCTCGTCCCGCAGGGCCCGCAGTTCCGGCCGCTCCGGCCCGGTCAGCCGGTAGCCCGAGTGCTGGTAGTCCATCACCTCGTGGGTGAGCTCCCGCCCCTCCAGCTCCCACTTCTTCCGCCCGCCGTCCAGCAGCTTCACCGGCCCGAACCCCCGCAGCCGCAACAGCCAGAACGCGTACGCGGCGAACCAGTTGTTGTTGCCCCCGTACAGGACGACCGTCGTATCCTCCTCCACCCCGGCCGCCCGCAACAGGTGCTGGACACCGTCGCGATCCGCGTAGTCCCGCCCGACCTGGCTGTGCAGATCGGTGGTCCAGTTCCACCCCACCGCCCCGGGGATGTGGTCCCGCTGATAGGCACTGCCGTCCTCGTCGACCTCGACCACCCGGACCGTCCCGTCGTCCAGGTGATCGGCCAGCCACTCGGTGCGGACCAACGCCTCAGGGTGCGCGTAACCGTTGCCGGTCATCCCAGACCCTCCTTCGCTCTACCCGGACCGCGGCACCCGGGCACAACGAGGCACCGGCGACCGGGCCGGACAGTTCGACGCTACGCCGACCACCCGACCCGGGCCACCCGGCTCAGGAGAAGATCACCGAGCGGAACTTCAGCTTGTTGCCGAGCTTCTTGCCGGGGTTCATCACATAGAAGACGTCACCGTCGCAGTCGGTCTCAAGGAACACCGTGGCCGTCGAGGTGGTGAAGTTCTCCGGCGCGTAGGCCGGCGCGTTCCCGGTTTCCGGAACGTTGATGCACACCCGGCCCTCCGGGTCGGCCAGCCCGGTCTGGACGCCGGGGAGCGGGCCGACCCTGTAGAGGAAATCCCCGGTGGTGGCGTTGGCCGACATCGGGACGGCGAGGACGAGGGCAGCAGCGCTGGCGACGGCAAGAACAGCATTGCGGAGACGCATGGGAGAGAGCCTTTCAGGTGGTACTCGAGGTACCCGGCGAACTGGTGCGAGATCACCCTAGAGGCCGAAAATCCGCAGAAACGCTTCTTCCAATCCACCCATTCGAGTGGTTTAAGAGCCAAAGCCGCCACCTGTCCCACCCATCGCTATTCTCCGACTTTCCGATATCAATTCGGCGGCGCCGTGAACAGATACCCCGAATCGATCAGCACCGGCAGGTACGCCTTCAACGCCGCCACCGTCTGCGAGCGGTCCCCGCCCCCGTCGTGGTTGAGCACGATCGACCCGGGCCGCACCTCTTTCAGGACCGTGTCGATGATCGACGACGTCCCCGGCCGGGACCAGTCCCTCGGGTCGATCGACCAGGCCATGTTCCGCAGCCCCATCTCGGCGGCCACCCGCAGCGACACCGGCGAGAAGTCCCCGCCCGGCGCCCGGAACCAGGTGGGCAGCCGCCCGGTGGTCCGGTGCAGCAGGTCGCTGGTGCGCTCCAGCTCGTCCCGCACCTGACTCTCCGACATGTGCCGCAGGTCCGGATGGGTCCAGGTGTGGTTGGCGATGTGGTGGCCCCGGTCGGCGATCTCCCTCACCAGGGCCGGGTGCTCGACGGCGTTCTCGCCGATCAGGAAGAAGGTCGCCCGGATCCCGTGCTGCTGGAGCAGGGCCAGCACCTGGGGCGTGTACTTGGGATCCGGCCCGTCGTCGATGGTGAGCGCCACCACCCGCTGGGCCGGGTCCAGGTCGTAGACCGGCTTGCTCTCCGCATCGCTGAGCACCTTGCGGACGGGCTGGACACTCGGCGCCGCACTGGCCGCCGGACTCGCCGACGGAGTGGCGGACGGCGGCACCGGCGAGGGCGTCGGCGAGGAAACCGAAGCCCCGGGCGCCCCCGGCACCTCCGTCGCCAGCACCTCCGTCACCCCCTCCGGAGCAGCGACACCCCCGTTACCCCAGGGGCTCTTGCAGGCGGCGGCACCGCCGAGCAACGACATCCCGGCCGCTACCATCAGCAGCCTGCGCGAGGTGACCCGAGTGGTCACCGAAGAAGTAATCTGACGATCAGACAGCATTCTGGATGCTTGCCCCGCTGGTCAGCACCCCTCCCCCCGGGCGCCGATCACCACTCCGACAGCCCACAGCACCCCCATCCCACCGACCTACCGACACCCCTTCCCCTCATTCCCCCCATGGCCGCTACGCTGTGCCTTCCCCAGTGTGATGATCTGCCATCAGAGGACGTGGCCATGACGACAAGTCAGGACTTCCCCCAGCAGGGCCCGCAGGACGAGGACGCCGTCGAGCTGAGCCAGTGGGAACGTTTCGGCGTCGACACCACCACTCCGCACTCCGCGCGCGTCTACGACTACTGGCTGGGCGGCAAGACCAACTTCCCGCCGGACCGCGCCATGGGCCAGGCCATCGAGGAGGCCGTGCCCAGCGTCAAGGAGATGGCCAAGGCCAACCGCGCCTTCCAGGGGCGCGCGGTCCGCCACCTCGCCCGGGAGCACGGCATCCGCCAGTTCCTCGACCTCGGCACCGGCATCCCCACCTCACCGAACACCCACGAGATCGCCGAGGCCGTCAGCCCGGGCACCCGCGTCGTGTACGTCGACAACGACCCCATCGTGCTCGCCCACGCCCGCGCCCTGATGGTCTCCAGCCCGGCCAGCCGGACCACCTACATCCACGCGGACCTGCGCAAGCCCGAGGAACTGTTCTCCGACCCGGCGCTCACCTCCACCCTCGACCTCACCCAGCCGGTCGGCCTGCTGATGATCGCCGTCCTGATGCTGATCGCCGACGAGGACGACCCCTGGGGCCGGGTGGCCGCCCTGCGCGACGCCCTGCCCGCCGGCAGCTGCATCGCCCTCACCACCCCCACCGCGGACTTCGCCCCGGAGGCCGTCGGCAAGGTCGCCGAAGCGGCCCGGGCCGGCGGAATGACCCTCGTCCCGCGCGGCTACGACGACGTGCTCCGTTTCTTCGACGGCTGGGACCTCGTCGAGCCGGGCCTCTCCCCCGTCCTCGCCTGGCGCCCCGACGGCGAGCCCCCGGCCGACCCGAAGGCCGCCTACTACTGGGGCGGCGTCGCCATCAAGCGCTGACACCACCGCCGCGCCCGGGTGGGGCCACCCGGGCGCGTCACTTCAACAAGCGCGACATCCTCCGGTCCGCCAACGGCTTCCCCCCGGTCTGACACGTCGGGCAGTACTGAAACGACGAGTCCGCGAAGGACACCTCCCGCACCGTGTCCCCGCACACCGGACACGGCAGCCCGGTCCGTCCGTGCACCCGCATCCCCACCTTCTTCTCCGCCTTGAGCTCCCCCGCCGCCAGCCCCCGCGACCGCTCCACCGCGTCCCGCAAGGTGTCACCCAACGCCTCGTACAACCGCGCCGTCTCCTCCTCCGTCAAGCTCGACGCCAGCTTGTACGGCGACATCCGCGCCACGTGCAGCACCTCGTCCGAGTAGGCGTTGCCCACCCCCGCCAACACGGTCTGGTCCCGCAACACCCCCTTCAACCTCCGCCGCTCCCCCCGCAACAACCCGGCGAACTCCTCCACCCCGAGATCCAACGGTTCCGGCCCCAACCTCGCCACCCCCGGCACCTCCACCGGATCCCGCACCACATAGACGGCGAGCCCCTTCTTCGTCCCCGCCTCCGTCAGATCGAACCCGTCCCCACCCTCCAACCCCACCCGCACCGCCAACGGGTTCTTCGAACTCGGCTTCGCCGGTTCCACCGGCAACGAATCCCTCCACCGCACCCACCCCGCCCGCGCCAGGTGCACCACCAGATGCACCCCACCCACCTCGAAGTCCAGAAACTTCCCCCGCCGCGCCACCGCCCCCACCACCCGCCCCTCCAAGGCAGCCACCGGCGGGTCGTACGTCTTCAACGCACTGATCGCCACCACCTGCACCCGCGCGATCTCCCGCCCGACCACCCTCGCGGCCAAAAAGGAACTCAACGCCTCAACCTCGGGCAACTCCGGCATGCGCCCAGTCTCCTCCCACCCCCAAACCCGCACCAACCCACCCACAACAACCACCCACCCCCACCACCCGACCCAGGCGAGAGGGACGCGCTGCGGGAGGGGGCGGTGGAGGGGGTGGGTGCGGAGAGCGGCGTAACGGGTGATTTTCAGACCGCCCACGGCGCCCAGCCACGTGCCCACAGGGTCGGCGGTCGGAAAATCACCCAGCCGCCGGAGCACCCCCCCCCGGCCCCCGCCCGCGGGCGGGGGGCCCCCGCCCCCCGGCCCCCCGCGCCGTGCCGTCCGCCCGTCGTTCACCGGGGTCGCCGAACCCACCCCGAACCTGCACGGTTCCCCCGCCGATTCGGGCCCGGGCGCCCGGGGCGGTACGGTGATCCCGATCACGGCACCGGTGTCGCCCTCCAGGGGTCCCGGGAGCCGCCGGACCGGGACAAGACGGATATGCGTCGACACCGGTACGGTTGGCCCCGATGAACACCAAGGCTGCTGAGGAGCTGCCGGCTGTTTCCGTGATCATGCCGGTGCTCAACGAGGAACGACACCTGCGCACGGCGGTCCGGCGCATCCTGGACCAGGATTACCCCGGACCGATGGAAGTGGTGATCGCCCTCGGTCCCTCCACCGACCGCACCGCCGAGATCGCGGCCGAGCTGGTGGCCGAGGATCCGCGGGTGCGTACGGTGGAGAACCCCACCGGCCGCACTCCCGCGGGGCTGAACGCCGCGATCCGGGGCTCGCAGTACCCGATAGTCGTACGGGTGGACGGCCACGGGCTGCTCACGCCCGGCTACATCGCCACCGCGGTCCGGCTGCTCGGCGAGATGGACGCCGCCAACGTCGGCGGCATCATGCACGCCGAGGGCGAGACCGAGTGGGAGAACGCGGTCGCGGCCGCGATGACCTCCAAGATCGGTGTCGGCAACGCGGCCTTCCACACCGGCGGCCTGGCCGGCCCGGCGGACACCGTCTACCTCGGGGTGTTCCGGCGCGAGGTGCTGGAGCGACTCGGCGGCTACAACGAGGAGTTCATCCGCGCCCAGGACTGGGAGCTGAACTACCGGATCCGCCAGGACGGCGGGCTGGTCTGGTTCACCCCGCAGTTGAAGGTGACGTACCGGCCGCGGCCGTCCGTCAAGGCGCTGGCCAAGCAGTACAAGGACTACGGCCGGTGGCGCCGGGTGGTCACCCGCTACCACCGGGGCTCGGTCAACCTGCGCTACCTGGCCCCGCCGAGCGCGCTGCTCGCGGTGCTGCTCGGCCTGGTGCTGGGCGCCGCCGTCCACCCGGCCTTCCTCGCGGTGCCCGGCGTCTACCTGCTGGGCATCCTCGGCGGCGCCGCGGTCGAGGGCCGCGGCCTGTCGTTCCGGGCCAGGGCGCTGCTGCCGGTGGCGCTCGCGACCATGCATCTGAGCTGGGGCTTCGGCTTCATCACCTCACCCCGCTCGCTGGCCCGCCGGGTGATAAGGAGCGTCGGCCCGTCCTCGAAGGACGTGCTCTCCCGGGCGCGTTGACGCCCGGACCGGCTACCGTCGGCCCGCACGGGGACAGTTGAGGACGGTGCGGCCCCGCTCGACCCGGCCGGTCCGGGGGCTCCGGACCGGCCCCCGGACCGGCGAGCGGTACCGCGGGACGGACCGAACCCTCGGCCCCGGGCGGCTACTTGGCGCAGACGTCCTCGTCGTCCGCCTGCACCCGCTGGAGGTCCTTCGGGGCCTCGGTCGCCTGCTGCGCGGGAGCCGCCAGGGCGTCCTTGCCGAGGACCACCAGCAGCGGGTCCTTCGGGCCCGCCTTCGGGTTGGGCTTCACGGCGTCGGCGGGCAGCCCGAGGGCGGCGGCCAGCGCCGCGGCCTCGGCCTCCTGGCCGGCCGGGTGGGACACCGTGCTGGTCGCGGCCGGGGGAGCGTCGGAGCCGACCGCGGCCTTGGCGAAGCCCTTGCCCTTGAGCTTCTCCACCGTGGGCCCGGACTGTCCGCGGGTCCCGCTGCCGTTGCGCACCGTCACCTGGACGCCCTTGGTGTCCACCGCCGGGGCGGCGCTGCTCGGCGCGGCCGGGGCCGCCGGGGCCGAGGCGTCCGGGGTCGCGGCCGGGGCGGCCGTCTCGGTCAGCGAGCGGTCGCCCGCGATCATCGAGAACACCTGTCCGGCGTCCGGCTGGTGCAGGACCAGCCGGTCCTTGTTGCTGGGGTCGTCCAGCACCGGGACGGTGGTGAAGGTGATGTTCTTGGTGTCCACCTTGCTGATGTCCTGGGCCAGGTTCTTGAGCTTGTCGACGCTGCCGATGCCGGAGTCCACGGTGAGCGCCTTGGTGGCGGCGTCCGCGAGCTGGTAGAGCTTGCCCGGGCTGGTCAGGGTGTCGTCGCTCTTGATCTTGCGGATCATCGCGCTGATGAACTGCTGCTGGAGCGGGATCCGGGTGAGGTCGCCGCCGAAGCCGACCGCGTGCCGGGTGCGGACGAAGGCCAGCGCCTCCTCGCCCTGGACGACGTGGCGGCCCTTGGACATCTTGAGGTGCGAGTCCTTGTCGTCGATGTCCTTGGCCGCGCAGACCTCCACCCCGCCGACGGCGGTGGAGAGCGTCTTCACCGCCTCGAAGTTGACCTGCACGAAGTGGTCGACCCGGATGCCGGTCAGCTTCTCCACGGTCTTCCAGGTGCAGCCCGCGTCGCGCCCGTCCTGGCCGAGGCTGTTGTTGAACATGTCCCGCGCGACGCCCGGGATCTTCTTGCCCTTGTCGTCCTGGCACTCCGGTATCGGCACCATCAGGTCGCGCGGGATGCTGACCACGGTCGCGTTGGAGCGGTCCTTGGAGACGTGGAACAGCAGGGTGGTGTCGGCGTGCCCGGTGCTGCCCGCGTCGCCGTACTCGCGGCCGAGGCCCTGGCGGCTGTCGGTGCCGATCACCAGGATGTTCAGCGCGTCCCCGGCGGCCTTGGGCCGCTCCTCCTCGTTGCCCAGCTGGACCTTGACCGAGGTCAGGTTGCTGTTGAAGTGCTGGTACAGGTAGTAGGCCCCGCCGCAGCCCGCGACCATCACCAGGGCGCCCGTCCCCGCCGTCCACTTGAGCACCCGGCGGCGCCGCTGCCGCTTGGCGGCCGCGGCCAGACGCTTGGCCTCCCGCCGGCTCCCCCCGCTGAACCGACCGGTGTTCGTTTCGTCCTGCTGCACGGGGGTCCCCTACGTCCGGCCGGTCACGGAGGCCGACCCGTCGGGCGACGGGTCGATCCGGACACACTAGACGAGCCGAACGGGGGAATTGTTCCGAGTGTGATCTCAGTCATGTTTGAGCAATGAAAAAGCAAAGCCGGACGTCGAGTTCAGTGCTGGGCGCAGGCGTCCACGTCGGCGGTGCGTCCCTCGAAGGTGGGCGAGGCGCCCGCCGAGGGTGACGCCGCGGCCCCGTCGGATCCGGCTCCCGCTCCGGCTCCCGCTCCGGTGCCCGCCCCGGCTCCGGTCCCCGCGTCCGGCGAGGGCGCCGAACCGGGCGGCCGCAGGGCCAGCGGCCGGTCCGCCCGCAGCGCGTCGAACAGCTGGGTGGTCTGCGGCTGGACGAACTCGTCCCGGTCCGAGTCGTAGCGGTACGGGCGGCGCGGCGCCGTCAGGAACACCACGTCCGGGGAGGGGACGTCGCGCAGGTCCTGGGTGAGGTCGTACAGCGCGCCGAGCGAGGACAGGCCGCCGTCCGCCTTCACCGAGGAGGTGGCCGCGTCCAGCACCGGCCACAGCTTGGCCGGGTTCAGCAGCACCCCCTGCGACTGCACCTTGCGGATCAGCGAGGCCAGGAACTGCTGCTGGCGGCCCATCCGCTGGGTGTCGCTGCCGTCGCCCAGGCTCTCCCGGGCCCGGACGTAGCCGAGCGCCTGCTCGCCGTGCAGCAGCTGACGGCCGGCCGGGAGGTCGAGCTTGGCGTCCTTGTCGTGGATCGGCTGCGGCACGCACACCTCGACCCCGCCGATCGCGTCCACCATCGTCTTGAAGCCGCTGAAGTCGAGGATCACGTAGTGGTCGATCCGGATGCCGCTCAACTGCTCGACGGTGCGGATCGAGCAGGCCGGACCGCCCAGCTCGAACGCCCAGTTGAACTGCATCGTCCCCGCCTTGCTGCGGCTGCCGTCCGGCTTCTCGCAGGAGGGCACGGTGACCATCACGTCGCGCGGGACGGAGACCGCCGTCGCGTGCTTCCGGTCGGCGGCCAGGTGCAGCAGGATCGTGGTGTCCGAGCGCTGGGTCCCGGCCTCGCCGCCGTAGGAGGAGTTCGCCCCGGAGCGGTCGTCACTGCCGATCAGCAGGATGTTCTCGGCGCCCTTGGCCCCCGCGGCCCGGCTCGGGCGCTCGGCCTCCAGCTTGGCGAGCAGCCGGTCGGTGGCCGAGTCCGTCCTGATGTTGCCGTCCAGCTTGCGGTAGGCGATCCAGAGCAGCACGCCGGTGGCGACCAGCAGGAACGCGACGGCGCCGGCGGTGATCATCAGCCACCGCCGGCGCCTTCGCGGGCGTCCCGGTCCGCTCGGGGGAGCGTGCTCCGGGGGAGTCTGGTCGGTCGGGGGGTGCTCGGTGTCGTCCTCGGCCATGGCAGGGATCCCTACCCGCCGGGACCGTCCCGGGGTCAGCCGAGGCGCACAGTCACCCGTTCGGATTCGGAGCGCTTCTCCCACTGCCCGGCGTCCAGGCCCTCGGAGTTGCGGCACAGCACCACCGAGGCGCCGACCGCCAGCGGGGCCAGCAGGCCGGCCTCCAGGCCCGCCCAGTCGTCGAAGGAGAGGGTGGACATCACCCGGTCCCCGGGCTTGAGGCCGATCCGCGCCGCGCCCTCCCGGGCCAGCGCGACGGTCTGCTCACCGGTCAGTTTCAGCGGCAGCCCGTCCACCGAGGTCTCCAGCGCCTGCCCGTCCGGGGCGACGGGGGAGTACGGCGCGAAGCGGTCGCCCTGGCCGGGCACCTCCGCGGCGTAGTCGAGGAAGCCGTCCGGGCGGTGCGGGAAGCGGCCGCCGAGCGGGCGCAGGGCGAGCGCGACCCGCTCGCCCCCGCAGGCCTGGGCGGCCTCCAGGCCGTCCGGACCGCTCACCACCAGGTCGGCGTCGGCCGGGTCGCCGGCCGGCACCGCGGTCACACCGACGGACCAGCAGGCCAGCAGCCAGACGGCGCTCTGCCAGTGGGCGGGCAGCAGCAGCGCGGCGCGGTCGTCCGGACCGGCGTTCAGCTCGTCCTGGAGGAGGTTGGCGGTCTTGGCGACCCAGTTGTCGAAGGTCCGGGCGGACAGCTCCACCCGTTCGCCGGTGGCGTCGTCGTAGAAAGTGACCAGCGGGGCCGCGGGATCGACCGAAGGGGTGCCGCCGCGCAGGTATGCGTGCAGCAGCTCGACGGGGGTGCGGGCATCGGCAGCGAATGGCGCAGTCATGGTGCGCCCCAGCCTACGGCCTTCGGGTGGCAGGCCGGGAGGGGCGGCCGAGCGGGCGCGGGGCGGCGTGGCGGGCGGTCCGATTTGCGGCGACGATCCCCTTTATGCGCCTTTCCCACCAGGCCGCGCGCCTTTCCACCAAGGCCGCGCGCCTCCCCTTCCCGGCCGCGCTGCTCGCCGGCTGCACCGCCGCCCTGCTGCTCCAGCCCGCTCCCGCCGCCACCGCCGTGCCCCTTGCCCCCGGCGGCGAGCACCGTGACTTCCCCGGCGGCGGCCGGACCGTCTCGCTCCGGCTCCCCGCCGGGCACGGGCTCCCGCCGAGCACGACCGGACCCTTCGAACTCCTCGGCATCGGCTGGGACGGACCGGCGGGAGCGCTGGACGGCGGGAGCCTCCGGGTCCGCACCCGGGACGCGGCCACCGGCCGCTGGAGCGACTGGCACACCCTGGAGACCGACACCGACGACGGCCCCGACCGCGCCCCGCACGGCGCCACCGCCCCGCTGTGGACCGGCCGCAGCGACGGCGTCGCCGTCGAGTTCCGGCCCGGCCCGGCCGGACCGCCGCCCGGACTGCGGCTCGACCTCGTCGACCCCGGCGCCGGCGCACCCGCCCCGGCCGCCACCCGGACGGTGCCCGCGGCACCCGCCGCCGAGGACGGCCACCAGGCGCCCCGCCCGGCGATCGTCACCCGGGCCGGCTGGGGCGCCGACGAGTCCCTGCGCGACCCGGGCTCCGAGTACACCGGCCCGGTCCGCGAGGTCTTCGTCCACCACACCGCGACCGCCACCGACTACGCCTGCTCCGACGCCCCCCGGGTGATCAGGGGCATCTACCAGTACCACGTCAAGACCAGCGGCTGGCGGGACATCGGCTACAACTTCCTGGTCGACCGCTGCGGCACCGTCTACGAGGGCCGGGCCGGCGGCGTCGACCGGCCCGTCCACGGCGCCCACACCCTCGGCTTCAACACCGACTCCTCCGGCGTCGCCGCGATCGGCACCTACGTCGACGCCACCCCGCCCCAACCCCTCCTCGACGGCCTCGCCGCGATCGCCGCCTGGAAGCTCGGCCTCACCGGCCGGCCCGCCGACGGCCGCACCAGACTCACCTCCTCGTCCGACGCCAGCCGCTACCCCAAGGGCACCGTCGTCGACTTCGACGCCGTCTCCGGCCACCGCGACGCCTTCAACACCGAATGCCCCGGCAAGGCCCTCTACGCCCGGCTCCCCGAACTCCGCACAGCCGCCGCCCGACTCCAGACTCCCTAGCCGTCACCCTCCCCACGTATCGTTCAGGGCCTCAGGCACCCCAGGAGGCGACGGCAGTGACGGGCGGCGAAGCGGTACGGCACTGGCGGCCGGGCTTCCCGCTCGACCCCGTCCGCACCCTGCTGCCGCTGCGCCGGGGCCCCGCCGACCCCTCGTACCGCACCACCGGCGACGGTGCCGTCTGGCGCGCCTCCCGCACCCCGGCCGGCGTCGGCACCCTGCGGGTGCTGCCGCGCCCCGGTGCGGGCGAGGTGGAGGCGACCGCCTGGGGGCCGGGCGCCCAGTGGCTGCTCGACCGGCTGCCCACCCTGCTCGGCGCCGAGGACCACCCGGAGGCGCTGGTGCTGCCCCCCGGCCCGCTCCGGGACGCCCAGCGCCGCACCCTCGGGGTGCGGCTCACCCGGACCGGCCTGGTCCTGGAGTCCCTCGTCCCCGCGATCCTGGAACAGAAGGTCACCACCGACGAGGCCTACCGCGCCTGGCGCACCCTGCTCCGCGACTTCGGCACCCCGGCCCCGGGCCCGGCCGAGGGCATGCGGGTGGCCCCGTCGGCCCGCGATTGGGCGATGGTCCCGAGCTGGGAGTGGCACCGGGCCGGCGTCGACCCCGGACGCTCGGCCACGATCCAGCGCGCGGTCCGGCTGGCACCCCGCCTGGAAGAGGCCTCCGCGATGGCCCACGAGGAGTCCTTCGCCCGCCTGACGGCCGTCCCGGGCATCGGCACCTGGACCGCCGCCGAAACCCTCCAGCGCAGCAACGGCGACCCGGACGCGGTCTCGGTCGGCGACTTCCACCTCCCCAACCTGGTCGGCTGGGCCCTGGCCGGCCGCCCCCGCAGCGACGACACCCAGATGCTCGCCCTACTGGAGCCCTACCGCCCCCACCGCCACCGCCTCTGCCGCCTCCTCACCGCCACCACCCCCCACGCCCCCCGCTACGGCCCCAGACTCACCCCCAACGACCACCGCAACCGCTGACCGGAGAACGCCGCCCTGCGTACACGCCGTGTGTACGCTGGAAGCATGGCTGATGAACTGAACATCCGTGAGGCCCGGGCCCACCTCGCCGAGGTGCTGAGCCGGGCCGAGGCCGGTGAGATCACCGTCATCACCCGCAAGGGCGAGCGTGTCGGCGCGGTCGTGCCGATCGAGATCCTCGATGCCATAGAGGACGCGGAGGACGAGCTCCTCGCCCGTGAGGCGGAGAAACACCGGAACGAACCCACGGTGAGCATGGCCGAACTTCTGGCAGACCTTTTCGGAGAGCCGCCGAGCAGTGCCGGGAGCGCCGCGTGAAGTACGCGTTCCGCTTCACCGCGAGCGCTCGGCGGCAACTGCGCGACATCAGCCAGGTCGATGCCATGCAGATCCTCGCCGCGCTCACCAGACTCGGGGACGACCCGTACGCCGACGGCCCGGACGTGAAGAAGCTGACCGGACACACGGGTCTCTACCGGCTCCGGGTCGGCATGTACCGGGTGGCGTACGAGATCCACGACGACGTGCTGGTGATCGTCGTCGTGAAGGTGGGCGACCGCCGCGAGATCTACCGGGGCCTCTGAGGGATCCCTACCGCACCGCGACGAAGGCGTCGGCGCTGCGCTCCGGGCGGACCCGCGGCGCCTCCGCCGGGCGTCCCACGGCGACGGCCCCCATCGGGTCCCATCCCTCCGGCAGGTCCAACGCACCCCGGACGGTGTCACGGCAGAACATCGTGGAGGAGACCCAGGCGGTGCCGTACCCCTCGCCGGTGAGCGCGACCAGCAGGTTCTGCACGGCGGCCCCCAGGGCCACCGTGAACATCTCCCGTTCGGCCGCGGCCCGCCGCGGGTCCGGGTAGTCGTGCGACCCGTCCATCACCAGGCACGGCACCACCAGGTACGGCGCGTCGCGCAGCACGTTCCCGCGGGCGGTGCGGCGGGCGATCCGGGCCTCGTCCCAGCCGTCGAGTTCACGGAGGTCGCGCTGCCAGGCGCCGAGCATCGCGTCCAGCAGCCGGACCCGGGTCTCGGCGGACTCCAGCAGGACGAACCGCCAGGGCGTGGTGTGGTGCGGGGCGGGCGCGGTGACGGCGGCGGCCACCGCGCGCCGGACGGCGGCCGGGTCGACCGGGTCGGCGGTGAAGGAGCGGACGGTGCGCCGCAGGGTGACGGCCTGGCGCAGCGCCTCGGAGGTGCCGAGCCGGAACATGTCGTCCGCGGCGGGTCGCACCAGCGGCCGGGTGCCGGCGCCGTCCTCGGCGGTGACTAGGTGGCCGAGCCCGCGCACGACGGCGACCGGGACGCCGGTGGCCTTGCCCTTGACGAGGTCGCCGGCGGCCGCGAGTTCGTCGGCGGTCGCGGTGACGGTGAGCACCAGTTCGTTGCCGTGGCTGTCGGTGCGCCCCCGGTGGTCCTCCAGGACGGACAGTCCGGCGGCGCCGATCGCGACGTCGGTGAGCCCGTTGCGCCAGGGCCGGCCGAAGGTGTCGGTGACGACGACGGCGATCCGGTGGCCGGTGAGCTGCTGGAGCCGGGCGCGCAGCGCGCGGGCCGAGGCGTCCGGGTCCTCGGGCAGCAGCAGCACGGTGCCGGGGGCGGTGTTGGAGGCGTCGACCCCGGCGGCGGCCATGACGAAGCCGTTGCGGTTCTCGACGATCCGGGCCGGTCCGCGCCGGGCGACGACCCGGACGGTCTCGGCGTCGACCGCGGCGTCCCGGTCGGTGGCGTGCAGCAGTCGGCCCTCGGCCTTGCTGACGATCTTCGAGGTGACCAGCAGGATGTCGCCGTCGCGGTACGTCCCGGCCTTGGCGATCAGCCCGGCGAGGTCGGCCCCGGCCTCGACCTCGGGGATGCCCTGGACCGGAAGGATCTCGATGGTCACGCGCGGACCTGCTCGGCCAGCGCCAGCGCCGCGCGGGCCATCTCGGCGGTGGCCTCGACGTCGGTCATCAGCAGCGGGACGGCCCGGCAGGCGATCCCGGCGGCTTCGACGGCCGGGACGGCCTGCTCGTCCGCGGTGTCCACCAGCCAGCCGTCGATGAGGCCGGCGCCGTAGTTCAGCGCGACCGCCTCGGCGGTGGCCTCGACGCCGACGGCGGCGAGCACCTTGTCGGCCATGCCCCGCACCGGCGCCCCGCCGATGATCGGGGAGAGCCCGACCACCGGCGCCGGGGCGGCGGCGACGGCGTCCCGGATGCCGGGGACGGCGAGGATGGTGCCGATCGAGACGACCGGGTTGGACGGCGGGAAGAGGATGACGTCGGCCTCGGCGAGGGCCTCCAGCACGCCGGGCGCGGGCTTGGCGGTGTCCGCGCCGACCGGGATGATCGCCTCGGCGTCGACGGCGGCGTGCAGCCGGACCCAGTACTCCTGGAAGTGGACGGCCCGGGTGCCCTGTTCGTCGGTGATCCGCACGTGGGTCTCGACCCGGTCGTCGCTCATCGGCAGGAGCCGCACGCCGGGCTTCCAGCGCACGCACAGCGCCTCGGTGACCTGGCTGAGGCTGTACCCGGCGGTGAGCATCTGGCTGCGCACGAGGTGGGTGGCGAAGTCGCGGTCGCCGAGCCCGAACCACTCGGGGCCGACGCCGTACTCCTTCATCTCGGCCTTGATCGACCAGGTCTCGTCGGTCCGGCCCCAGCCCTGTTCCTCGTGGATGCCGCCGCCGAGGGTGTACATCACGGTGTCGAGGTCGGGGCAGACCTTGAGCCCGTAGAGGTGGATGTCGTCGCCGGTGTTGCCGATGACGGTGATCTCGTCCTGCGGTCCGACCGCCGCGAGGAGTCCGCGCAGGAAGCGCGCCCCGCCGATCCCGCCTGCCAGTGCCACGATGCGCATGGGGTCATCCTGCCACGGTCGGACTCTTCGTCAGGCCTCGGTCAACGCCGCTCGGACTCCGCCGCGTGCGCGTGCTGCTCGGGGACGGCGGTGGCGGTGCCGTACTGGTTCATCGCGGTCAGGCCCGGGGTGTAGAGGTGGATGGAGACGGCGGGTTCGAGCGCGCCGTTGACCACCTCGTGCAGGTAGCCGGAGGAGAACACCCGCTGCCCGCCGGGGCGCAGGGTGCGGGCCCCTTCGCCGGCGTGGGTGAGCGAGCGTTCGGTCAGCTCGCCCTGGACGACGGTCATCACGCCGGAGGACTCGCCGTGGTCGTGGAAGCCGCTGCTCTGGCCGGGCAGCCAGCTGAGCAGCCAGACCTCGTAGCCGGGGCCGGTCTCCAGGCGGGCGTACCAGCGGGTGAGCGCGTCGTAGCGGACCAGCGGTTCCCAGCGGGTGCGGTCGGCGGCGATCTCGCGGACCAGCCGGGCGTACCCGGCGACGGTGGTGGGGTGGCCGGGCAGGTCGGTGCGGGCGAGGTGCGGGAAGGCGAGCGGGTCGCCGGCGATGGAGACGTCGCTGAGGCCGTCGGCCCAGCGGTGCCGGTCGCCGTGGCGGGGTGCGTGGGCGGCGGCGAGGCCGCGGCGGGCGTGCTTGTTGCGGTCGCGGTTCCGCTTGCGGATGCGGATCATGCGCACGGGAGTCGTCCTCGGATGGCTCGGCTGGTTCGGGGAGCAGCCGGATCCGGGATGTCCTGGGGCGGGAGTCGCGGGCGGCCTCTGTGCTTCCTGGGCGGCGCGCGGTGGGACGCGGGCGCCTAGATACAGCAGGAACAGAGGCGACAACAGGAGTTCACGGCACGGCGGAGCGTGGAACCGCTCCGGGGGCTGGCGAACTCTGACATGGAGGAAAGGAGACCGCATCCGCAGGGGCGGTGTCAAACCGAAGGATGCGGCATTCGAGTGGGTTAGGTCCGGATCTTTCCTGGATGGGGTGATTCATCACTCTCTATGTTTCGATGGGAAGATCGCCGGGAAGGGAGGCCGATGACCGGCCTGTCACGATGACCGAGCGTCATTCCGCGAGTGATTGCGGGCGTTTCGGTGTCGCCGGGGCTTTCGGACCCAAGGTCCGATGTGTCCGGATATGTACACTATTCGTAACGGCTTGGTGCCAGGGAGTGAATCCCGGCCTCAATACCAGAGCTCGGCTTGACTGGGCCAGAGTGACGCAACTGTAATTTCACTCGTGTCGTCAGCCGCACGAGGCAACGGCAACCACGGGGACGCCAAGTAGGGGCAGAGGAGGCGCGCCACATGAGCGAGCTCTTTGAGCTGTTGATCGGGGACGGCATCGCGGAGGAAGAGGAGGAATTCGGTTGGCAGGAGCGCGCGTTGTGCGCCCAGACCGACCCGGAGTCCTTCTTCCCCGAGAAGGGTGGCTCGACCCGCGAGGCCAAGAAGGTCTGCCTCGCCTGCGAGGTCCGTTCGGAGTGCCTGGAGTACGCCCTCGCCAATGACGAGCGCTTCGGCATCTGGGGAGGCCTCTCCGAGCGCGAGCGCCGCCGGCTCAAGAAGAGCGCCGTCTGACCGGGGCGGCCCCGACCGATCTCGCTGACCCTCCGCCACCGGTGGACGGCCGCACAGCTGTACGAGCGCCTCACCGCGACGGTGGGGCGCTTTCGTGTTCCCGGACCGGTTCATGCCGATCCCGGGTCCCCTTCTTCACCGCCTCCGCACCGGCACCGGGCACGAAGCGGCCATCCGGAGCCGTTAGTGTGGTGCGCCATCCGGTTGCCGTTCACCGGCTGTGTCCACCGAGAACTGGGGCCCGCGCACTCGATGACCGTCTACAGCCACCAGAGCGGCTTCACCGCTTCCAGGCCGCCCGCCTACCCGCGCCACCTGGTGACCGCGGTGATCGTCTCGCACGACGGCGCCCGCTGGCTGCCGCAGGCCCTGGCCGGACTGCTCGGCCAGGACCGCCAGGTCCAGCGGATCCTCGCGGTCGACACCGGATCCACCGACAACTCCCCGCAGCTGCTCGCCGACACCCTGGCCGACTGGCTGCCCGAGAGCGGCCCGCTGGTGCTCGGCCGCCGGGCCGGCTTCGGCGCCGCCGTCGCCGAGGCCGTCGCGAGCAGCGCGCCCCTGCGCCCGGAGGACCTCCCGTACCGGCTCGACCCCTCCGGCTACGACCCGGTCACCGGCGGCTGGGACGACTACGGCGACCCGCTCGCCCAGGAGGACGACCTCGGCCGCGGCGGCCCGCGCGAGACCCAGCCGGTCGAGTGGCTCTGGCTGCTGCACGACGACTGCGAGCCGCAGACCGACGCGCTGCGCCGGCTCCTCCAGGTCGCCGACTCCACCCCCAGCGCCGGCGTGGTCGGCCCCAAGCTGCGCAGCTGGTACGACCGCCGCCAGCTGCTGGAGATCGGCGTCACCATCGCCCGCTCCGGCCGCCGCTGGACCGGCCTCGACCGCCGCGAGCAGGACCAGGGCCAGCACGACCAGGTCCGCCCGGTGCTGGCCGTCTCCAGCGCCGGCATGCTGGTGCGCCGGGACGTCTTCGAGGAGCTCGGCGGCTTCGACCGGGCCCTCCCGCTGATGCGGGACGACACCGACTTCTGCTGGCGGGTCAACGCCGCCGGCCACCGCGTGGTGGTCGCCCCCGACGCCGTGCTGCGGCACGCCGAGGCGGCCAGCCGCGAGCGCCGCGCGATCGACTGCGGCCCCGCCCACCCGCACCGGGTGGACAAGTCCGGCGCCGTCTACACCCTGCTCGCCAACTGCAGGGGCGCGCTCTTCCCGTACGTGCTGCTGCGCCTGGTGCTCGGCACCCTGGTGCGGGCCGTCACCAACCTGCTCGGCAAGGACCCGCGCCAGGCGGTCGACGAACTGGCCGGCCTCGGCCACGAACTCGTCCGCTTCCCACGGCTGTTGGCCGCGCGCAAACACCGTGCCCGGACCCGCGCCGCGGACGCCCTGGACGACCGCACGCTCTTCCCGGCGCCCGGTGCCACCACCCGGCTGGCCGTCGAGGGCGTCATCGGCTCGCTCGGGATAGGGGGCGCCGACGACACCGGCAGCCGGCACGGCTCGGTCGAGGCCGGTGGCGACGAGGACGGCGAGGACCTCGTCGTCGAGCAGTTCGCGCTGATCAAGAAGCTGGCCCGGCGCCCCGCGCCGGTGCTGTTCGCCGGCCTGCTGGTGTTCGCCCTGGTCGCCTGCCGCGGCCTGTTCGGCAGCGGCGAGCTGTTCGGCGGCGCCCTGCTGCCCGCCTCCGACGGCGCGGGCGGCCTGTGGGCGATGTACGCGGACGCCTGGCACCCGGTCGGCACCGGCTCCACCGCCGCCGCACCGCCGTACCTCGGCGTGCTCTCGGTGCTCTCCTGGCTGCTGTTCGGCCACGCCGACCTCGCGCTCACCCTGCTGGTCGTGCTCACCGTCCCGCTCGCCGCGGTCAGCGCCTACCTGGTCTCCCGGCCGCTGCTGGACTCCAAGCTGGTCCGCGCCTGGGCCAGCGCCACCTACGCGCTGCTGCCCGCCGCCACCGGCGCGCTCGCCCAGGGCCGGATCGGCACCGCCGTCCTCGCCGTGCTGCTGCCGCCGCTGGCCCGCGCCGCCGCGATCGCGGCCGGCCTCGGCATCCGCCAGGAGAGCGCTGCCAAGGGCGCCCGCCCCGGCTGGCGGCCGGTCTGGATGACCGTCCTGCTGCTCACCCTGGCCACCGCCTTCGTCCCGCTGACCTGGGCCCTCGCGGTACCGCTCTGCCTGGCCGTGCTGGTCCTCGCGGTGCTGCGCGGCGGCGCCTTCGGCTCCGGCGGCACGGCGCTGCGCCTGCTCGGCCTGCGCGTCCTGGTGATCCTCGCGGTGCCGGTCGCGGTGCTCGCCCCCTGGTCGCTCAAAGTGCTCTCGCACCCGCAGTGGCTGCTGCTGGAGGCCGGGCTGCCCGGACTGCACGGCGCCGGGGCGAGCGCGGCCGGCCTGCTGCTGGTCAACCCCGGCGGCGCCGGGGTGCCGCCGGTCTGGCTCTCCACCGGTGTCGTCCTGGCCGCACTGGCCGCGCTGCTGCGCGCCGACCGCCGCCGCGCGGTGCTCGCCGCCTGGGGCGCGGCCGGTGCCGGGCTGGTCTTCGCCGTCGCGGTGGCGGGCACCTCCGTCACCCCGGCCTCCGGCGGCCAGCCGGTGCCCGCCTGGGCCGGCCCGGCCACCCTGATCGCCGGGATCGCCCTGCTCGCCGCTGCCGCGATCGGCGCCGACGGCGCCAACGCCCGGGTCGCCGGGATCGCCTTCGGCTGGCGCCAGCCGGTGGCCGCCCTGGTGGTGGCCGCCGCCGTGCTGGCCCCGCTGGGCACCGGCCTGTGGTGGGCGCTGACCGGCGCCGGGGGCCCGCTGCACCGCGCCGCGTCCGGCCAGGTGCCGGCCTTCATCGCCGAGGAGGCCGGTACCAGTGACCGGTCCCGCACCCTCGTGGTCACCGGCCAGAAGGGCGCCGTCCGCTACACCGTGGTGCGCGGCGCCGGCCTGACCCTCGGCCAGGCGGAGTCCACCGTCGACCCGGCCACCGGTACCCAGGGCGGTCTGGACCGGATGGTCGGCAGCCTGCTGGCCGGCTCCGGCGCCGACCAGGCGAACGCCCTGGCCGGTTACGGCATCGCCTACGTGCTGGTCGAGCGGCAGGCCGTGGACGCCTTCAAGGACGTCCTGGACACCACCCCCGGCCTGGTGAAGGCCAACCAGGACGGCGACGCCGCGCTCTGGCAGGTCAACGGCGCGCCCGCGGTGCGCGCGGTGATCACCGCTCCGGGCGCCACCCCGGTGGTCGTCCCGTCCGGCGAGCGCGACCTCACCGCCACCGTCCCGGCCGGTCCGGACGGCCGGGTGCTGCGGCTGGCCGAGGCCGCCGCCCCCGAGTGGAAGGCCACCATGGACGGCACCGCGCTGGAGCCCACCACGGTCGACGGCTGGGCGCAGGGCTTCAAGCTCCCGGCCGCCGGCGGCAAGCTGAGCGTCACCCGCGAGGGCAGCCTCGTCCACACCGGCTGGATCTGGGCGCAGGTCCTGGTCGGCCTCACCATCCTGGTGCTGGCCCTGCCCGGCCGCCGCAGCCACAAGGACGACGACCTGCCCGAGGAGGTGGTCGCCGCCGCCGCGCTGGCCGCCGCCGCCCAGGCGCAGGCCCCCGCCCCCGGCAGCCGCCGGGCCCGCCGGATGGCCGAGCGCGGCGAGGGCGGCGAGCCCGGCGCCGAGGAGCCCGGGGTGTACGACGGCCTGCCGGGCGCGATCCCGGCGCAGCCCGCCGGCGAGCCGGTGGCCGGGGCGGTCCAGGCGGCCGCCGCCGTCCAGGAGGCCGAGCCGTACACCGACCCGTACCAGACGTACCAGCAGGCCGACCCGTACAGCTACGACCAGTACGCGACCCAGCAGCCGGTCGCCGCGCCGTACGCGGGCCAGGGCTACGGGTACGACGGCCACCAGCAGGGCTACCCGCAGCAGGGGTACGACCAGCAGGGCTACGAGCAGCAGGGGTACGAGCAGTACCCGCAGGAGCAGTACGGCTACGACGCCTACCAGCAGCAGCCCGGGCAGCCCCAGCAGACCTGGCTGCCGGGCCAGCAGCAGGGCGAGCCGTACTACGACCCCAACGAACCGGGCGGCACCGGGCACCCTTCCGGGAACTACGGCCCCCACCAGCACGGATCGGGGAGCTGACCCGCCATGAAGAAGCCCGCATTCGGGAAGAAGTCCGCCGCCCGGGCCGAGCAGCCCGCAGAGCCCTCCGCCGCTGCGGCCGGGGCCGCGGAGCCCGCCGGCGCGCCGGGGACGGCCCCCGGCCGGTCCGCGGGGAAGACCACCCAGTCCCTGCTGGCCGCGGCCGTGGTGCTGGCGGCCGTGTTCGGGATCGCCGAGCTGCGCCCGCCGGCCGGCCCGGCCAAGGCGGACGGCGGGGCCGCCCCGAGCACCGCGCAGGTCGAGCGGACGGCGGCGGTCTGCCCGCAGCCCTTCCAGGGCCTGACCGGCTCGACCACGCTGACCGCCTACACCCCGCCCGGCACCGGCTCGGCCACCGGCGGCGCCGGCTGGCTCTCCGAGCAGGCCGCCCCGGCCACCCCGCCGAGCGCGGCCCCGTCCGCCCCGGCGCCGAGCGGATCGCCGGCCGGCGCGCCGAGTGCGGCCGCGAGCGGCTCCGGCGCCCCGGCCACCCCGGCCCCGGACAAGAACGCCGCGCCCGCCGACGCCAAGCTGACCCTCGGCAAGCCCGGCACCCCGGCCACCGGCCCGGCCAGCAACGGCGACGCCGCGCCCGGCACCGGGGCCGTCGCCACCGGCGCGCTCGCCCCCGGCTTCACCGTCAGCCAGACCACCGTGGTCACCGAGCAGCGCGGCACCGGCCTGTCCGGCCTGACCTGCACCCCGGAGAGCACCAGCTTCTGGTTCGCCGGGGCCAGCACGGCCGGCGACCGGGTCGACTACGTCAGCCTGGTCAACCCCGAGTCCTCCGCCGCCGTGGTCGACATCAAGCTGTACGGCGACAAGGGCCTGATCGACAACGACGCCGCCAACGGCATCGCCGTCGCCCCCGGCAGCTCGCAGTCCGTCCTGCTGTCGACGATCAGCAAGGGCGCCGTCACCGACCTCGCCGTGCACGTGGTGGTGCGCTCCGGGCGGATCGGCGCCGCGCTGCACGCGGCCGACGGCGCCAAGGGCGCCGACAGGGTCCCCGCCTCGGCCGAGCCGGCCGCCACCCAGGTGATGCCCGGCCTGCCCGCCGATGCCACCGCGGCCCGGCTGGTGGTCTGGGCCCCGCCGGAGGACGACGCCGACCTCAAGATCCAGCTCTCCGGCAAGAACGG
This sequence comes from Kitasatospora sp. NPDC059146, assembly GCF_042786665.1. Lineage (NCBI taxonomy): Bacteria > Bacillati > Actinomycetota > Actinomycetes > Kitasatosporales > Streptomycetaceae > Kitasatospora > Kitasatospora sp. NPDC059146. The sequence goes on from NZ_JBHZCY010000070.1 coordinate 34,947, forward strand.
CTGGTTCACCCCGGCCGGCAACGAGTCGATCCACGTCAAGGCGGGCATGGTGGCCGCCGTCGACCTGGGCAAGGTCACCCGGGACGAGGTCGCCGGGCTGCGGCTGTCGCCCAGCGACGACCGGCACCCCACCAAGATCGTGGCCGGGTTGCGGGTCGACCGCACGGGCGGCAACGGCAAGAGCGAGGCGGCCTGGCTCACCGGCAGCGGCCCGGTCGGCGCCCGCGCCACCGTCGCCGACAACCGGGCCGGGGCCTCCACGATCTTCCTGACCTCCACCGGCGACGCCGCCACCGTCAAGGTCACCGGCTCGGCCGGCAGCGGCGGCGGCACCCCGGCGACCAAGGAGGTCCAGCTCCCGGCCGGCGGCACGGTCGCCATCCCGGCGCCCGAGCCCGCCGGGCTGAACGGCGTCTTCGCGGTCACCGTGGAGACCGAGTCCGGCGGCCCGGTGGTCGCCGCCCGGATGCTCGCCCTGCCCGCCAAGGACGTGCCGATGTTCACCGTCCAGGCACTGCGCGACGACCACAGCACCGTGCAGGTCCCGCAGGCCACCCAGGACCCGGGAGTGGTGCTGCGCTGACCGGCCCTTCCGGGGCCCCGCGGGGCCCCGGAAGGTCACTCCTCGTCGTAGCGCGGGTCGATCGCGTCCGGCGACAGCCCCAGCAGCTCGGCCACCTGCTCGATCAGGATCTCGTGCACCAGCGCCGCCCGGTCCTCCCGGGTCTTCGCCCGGATCTCCACCGGCCGCCGGTACACCACGATCTGGCTCTTGTGGCCCTTCTGACCGGGCGACACCCGGCCCAGCGGCACGCCGTCCTCGGTGTCGGCGCCGTCCGGCTCGTGCAGCGGCACCTCCTGCACGGCGAACTCCACCTCGATCAGCTGCGGCCACCGCCGCTCCAACCGCTCCACCGACTCGCGCACGTAGTCGTCGAACAGTTCGGAGCGGGTGAGCGAGATCGGCACCTGGGGCGGGGCCAGCGGGCCGCGCAGCCCCCTGCCGTGCCGGTCGCGGTGCCGGGGGCGGCGCGAAGGGCCTGTCGATGACTGCGGTGCGGAGCTGTCCATATCACTGCCGAGAGTAGTCCTTGGCGGGTCGGAAGTGGACCACTCCGACGGGGGAATCGCCGGTGCGACGGCGCGTGTCCGAGCGGCCGGAGCGAGCCGGTCGGCAGGAGCCGGGCGGGCGCGCCCGGGGCGCCCCCACGGCCCGGCGGGGCCCAGGCGGGGGGACGCCGGTGAGCACCCGGGGCGCGACACGGCACCCCCGCCGGACAGGCGGTCTTCGCTCCCCGGCGGGGAGTGCGGTACCGTCCACCCTCGTGAGCTCTGTACGTCGTTGTTCGCGGACCGCGTGCGGCCGACCGGCCGTCGCGACGCTGACGTACGTCTACGCGGACTCCACCGCCGTACTGGGCCCGCTCGCCACCTACGCCGAGCCGCACTGCTACGACCTGTGCGCCGAGCACGCCGAGCGGCTCACCGCCCCGCGCGGCTGGGAGGTCGTCCGGCTCGCCCTCGAGACCGGGCCGCTGCGCCGCAGCAGCGACGACCTGGAGGCCCTCGCCAACGCCGTCCGCGAGGCCGCCCGCCCGCAGACCCCCCGTCAGGGCCGCGTCCCCGAGGGCGAGTCCACCGAGGGCGGCCGCCGCGGCCACCTCCGGGTCCTGCGCTCGCCCGACAACTAGGGCCTCTCCTGGGCCTCGCCCCGCACGGTGCGTTCACCCGGCCCGGGTACGCTGCCCGTCTGACACCACCGCGATCCGTCGACCGGACGCGTCGGTGGCCCGACGTATCGATCAGCACAGAACCAGGGTGGAGCCGCAGTGCGCGACCTCAAGCAGCTCGTGAAGGCGTACGACGTCCGAGGTGTCGTCCCGGACCAGTGGGACGAGAGCCTGTCCCGGGCCTTCGGCGCCGCGTTCGTGCAGGTCACCGGCGCGACCGCGATCGTGGTCGGGCACGACATGCGCCCCTCCTCGCCGTCGCTGAGCCGGGCCTTCGCCGAGGGCGCCGCGGCCTACGGCGCCGACGTGGTCGAGATCGGCCTCTGCTCGACCGACCAGCTCTACTACGCCAGCGGCAAGCTCGACCTGCCCGGCGCGATGTTCACCGCCAGCCACAACCCGGCCCAGTACAACGGCATCAAGCTGTGCCGGGCCGGCGCCGCCCCGGTCGGCCAGGACACCGGCCTGTCCGAGATCCGCGAGCTGGTCGAGTCCTGGACCGCCGAGGACGACACCGTCACCGTCCCGGCCAAGGACGTGAAGCCCGGCGGGCTCTCCGCCCAGGACACCCTGCGCGGCTACGCCGACCACCTGCTGGGCCTGGTCGATCTCAGCGCGATCCGCCCGCTGAAGGTCGCCGTGGACGCCGGCAACGGCATGGGCGGCCACACCGTGCCGACCGTCTTCGACGGCCTGCCGATCGAGCTCGTCCCGATGTACTTCGAGCTGGACGGCACCTTCCCCAACCACGAGGCCAACCCGCTCGACCCGAAGAACCTGGTCGACCTCCAGGCCGAGGTCCGCAAGGTCGGCGCCGACATCGGCCTGGCCTTCGACGGCGACGCCGACCGCTGCTTCGTGGTCGACGAGCGCGGCGAGCCGGTCTCCCCGTCCGCGATCACCGCCCTGGTCGCCGCCCGCGAGATCGCCCGCGCCCAGGCCGCCGGCGAGGCCGAGCCGACGATCATCCACAACCTGATCACCTCCTGGACCGTCCCCGAGGTGGTCCGCGAGCTCGGCGCCGCCCCGGTGCGCACCCGGGTCGGCCACTCCTTCATCAAGCAGGAGATGGCCGCCACCGACGCCGTCTTCGGCGGCGAGCACTCCGCCCACTACTACTTCCGCGACTTCTGGCGCGCCGACACCGGCATGCTGGCCGCGCTGCACGTGCTGGCCGCGCTCGGCGGGCAGCAGGGCACCCTGTCCGAGCTGACCGCCGAGTACGACCGCTACGCCGCCTCCGGCGAGATCAACAGCACCGTCGCCGACCAGGCCGCCAGCACCGCCGCCGTCCGCGCCGCCTACGCCGGCCTGGAGGGCACCACGGTGGACGAGCTGGACGGCCTCACCGTGGCCGGCCCGGACTGGTGGTTCAACCTGCGCGCCTCCAACACCGAGCCGCTGCTGCGCCTGAACGTCGAGGCCAAGGACCCGGCGCGGATGGCCGAACTGCGCGACGGCGTGCTCGCCGTCGTGCGCGCCTGACCGGACCGCGCCTGACCGGAGCGCACCGTGCCCCGGCCGGTAGGGTTGCCTATCGGCCGGGGCACCTCCGTGCCACCACCGAACTTTGGAGAGCCCCCATGAAGCTCGAATCCTTCCTGCTGGAGATCCTGGTCTGCCCGCAGTGCCGGGCCGCGCTCGCCGAGGGCGGCACCGAGGAGCAGCCCGAGCTGCTCTGCACCGGCGCGGACTGCGGCCTCGCGTACCCGGTCCGCGAGGGCATTCCGGTCCTCCTGGTGGACGAGGCCCGCCGCCCGGCCTGATCCTGTTGGGGCCGACCAGCCCCGGGGCCGACCGGCCCGACCCGCGCCCGCCGCCCACACAGGACAGCCGGAGGCCCGCCGCATGCTCGACGACACCCTGCTCGACGATCCGGCCGCCCTCCAGCGCGCCGACCACGACCGCGCCCTGCTGGCCCTGGCCGGCGCCGGCGCCCGGGTCCGCACCGCGCTGCGGCAGGCCGACGCGGCCGGCCTCGACCGGCTGCGCCCCGACGGCCGCCCGCGGGCCGTCCTGGTCGCCGGGCACGGCAGCGCCCTGACCGCCGCCGAGATCCTCGCCGCGCTGGCCGGGACCGCCGTCCTGGTCGTCCCGCTGCCGCCGACCGAGGCCGTCGCCCCGCGCGTCGACCGGGCGGCCGGCGCCCCGCCCGCCTTCACCGCCGGGCTCGGCTGGCAGCTGCCCGGCTGGGCCGGACCGCTCGACCTGCTGGTGGTCAGCTCCGCCGACGGCGGCGAGCAGGGCCTGATCGGCCTCGCCGAGCAGGCCTACGCCCGCGGCTGCTCCGTCGTCGTCACCGCCCCGCCCGGCAGTCCGCTGGCCGAGGCCGCGCTGCAGGTGCGCGCGCTGCCGCTGCCGTACGTCGGCACGGTGCTGCCCGACGAGGGCCCGCCCGCCGCACCGGCCGCCGAGCCGGACCTGCCGGCCGAGGACCCGGCCGCGCTGTGGTCCCACCTGACCCCGCTGCTGGCGCTGGCCCAGAAGCTCGGCCTCACCCAGCTGCCCTACGACGCGCTGCCGGCCGTCGCCGACCTGCTGGACACCGCCGCCGTGCGCTGCCGCCCGGACGCCGCCGCGTACACCAACCCGGCCAAGGGCCTGGCCGCCCGGCTGGCCGGGACGGTCCCGCTGCTGTGGGCCGAGGGCCCGGTCGCCGGCGCCGCCGCCTCCCGGTTCGCCGCCCAGCTCGCCGAGCGGGCGGGCCGCCCGGCGCTGACCGGCGCGCTGCCGCAGGTGCTCACCGCCCACCGCGGCATGTTCACCGGCCAGTTGGGCGCGGGCGCCGACCCGGACGACTTCTTCCGCGACCGGGTCGAGGAGCCCGACCCGCTGCACCTCCAGGTGCTGCTGCTGCGGCACGTCCCCGAGGCGGGCACGCCGGACCCCGGGCAGGAGCAGGACGGCCCCGCCGAGGTGCCCGAGGACGACGAACGGCCGCGCAGCTTCGGCGTGCGCCGCGCCCACCGGCTGGCCGCCGCCCACGACGTACGGCTCACCGAGTACGCGAGCACCCTCGCGGACCCGCTGCACGCGCTGGCCGACCTGATCGCGCTGACCGACTTCGCCGCCGTCTACCTGGGGCTGGCCGCCGCGCAGTCCTGAGGCCGCTACTCTCTGCCCATGAGCACAGAGGGCGGGACGAAGGCACTGGTCGCGGCGTTGTCCGCCAACCTGGCGATCGCGGTGGCCAAGTTCACCGCCTTCGGCTTCACCGGCTCCTCCTCGATGCTGGCCGAGGGCGTCCACTCGGTGGCCGACTCCGGCAACCAGGTGCTGCTGCTGATCGGCGGCAAGCGGGCGCGCCGCGCGGCGGACGAGGAGCACCCGTTCGGGTACGGGCGCGAGCGCTACGTGTACGGCTTCCTGGTGGCGATCGTGCTGTTCAGCGTCGGCGGCCTGTTCGCGGTCTACGAGGGCTGGCACAAGGTCAACCACCCCGAGGCGCTGGACTCCTGGGGCTGGGCGGTGGGCGTGCTGGTCTTCGCCGTCGCGATGGAGGGCTGGTCCTTCCTGACCGCGGTGCGCGAGTCCGCCAAGGCCAAGGGCGGCCAGGGCTGGGTGCAGTACATCCGCACCGCCAAGGCGCCCGAGCTGCCGGTGGTGCTGCTGGAGGACACCGGCGCGCTGATCGGCCTGGTGCTCGCGCTGCTCGGCGTCTCGCTCACCGTGATCACCGGCGACGGCGTCTGGGACGGCGTCGGCACCCTGTGCATCGGCGTGCTGCTGGTGGTGATCGCGGTGGTGCTCGCGCTGGAGACCAAGTCGCTGCTGCTCGGCGAGTCCGCCGACAAGGACTCGGTGCGGCGGATCCGCGCCGCGCTGGTGGACGGCGAGGCGGTCACCGGGGTGATCCACATGCGCACCCTGCACCTCGGCCCGGAGGAACTGCTGGTCGCCGCCAAGATCGCCGTCAACGCGGAGGACAGCGCCGCCCGGGTGGCGCGGGCCATCGACGCGGCCGAGGAGCGGGTCCGCGCCGCCGTCCCGATCGCCCGGGCGATCTACCTGGAGCCGGACGTCTACAGCGCCGAGAAGGCCGCCGCGGGCGAGGACCCGGCGGCCACCCCGGGCGGCCCCGGGCCGGGCGCCGCGCACTGACGGACCGTCCGGCGGGCCGGTCCGGCGGGGGCCGGCGGCGGTCGGGCAGGGGCCGGGCACGGGACGGGCAGGGGTCCTGCGGCGGCTGGGCGGCGGCCGGATCCGGCCGCCCAAATCAGTCATCCGCGGACGCCCGGTGGGGCCATCGGTGTAGATTCGTCACCAGAGCCAGAACGTCGCTGCTGATGGCGGTCGATCGGCGGTCCGCACCCGTAGGGTGTGCGCCGGTCGAGGGAGAGAGGTCCTCCGACGGTTTGTGCTGCGCAGCAGGGAGCCGGTCCGCCACCACGGGATCCGGCGGCCCCGGCGTAGCCGTGCACCCGTACGGCCCGCCATGCGCACCGCACATCCGGACCTCGGCCCGTGCCCCACCCCATCAGCGAGGAGCAGACGCATGTCGACCGACATCACCGGTGACTTCAAGGTCGCCGACCTTTCCCTGGCGCCGTTCGGCCGCAAGGAGATCCAGCTGGCCGAGCACGAGATGCCCGGCCTCATGTCCATCCGCGCCGAGTACGCCGCCGCGCAGCCGCTGGCCGGCGCCCGGATCACCGGCTCGCTGCACATGACCGTCCAGACCGCGGTGCTGATCGAGACCCTGACGGCGCTCGGTGCCGAGGTCCGCTGGTGCTCCTGCAACATCTTCTCCACCCAGGACCACGCCGCCGCCGCCATCGCGGTCGGCCCGGAGGGCACCCCGGAGAACCCGCAGGGCGTGCCGGTCTTCGCCTGGAAGGGCGAGACCCTGGAGGAGTACTGGTGGTGCACCGAGCAGGCGCTGACCTGGCCCGACGGCAAGACCCCGAACATGATCCTGGACGACGGCGGTGACGCCACCCTGCTGATCCACAAGGGCGTCGAGTTCGAGAAGGCCGGTGCCGCTCCGGACCCGTCCACCGCGGACAACGACGAGTTCCGGATCATCCTGGAGCTGCTCAACCGCACGCTCGTGGAGACCCCGAACAAGTGGACCGAGGTCGCCGCCACCATCAAGGGCGTGACCGAGGAGACCACCACCGGTGTCCACCGCCTGTACGAGATGCACCGTGACGGCCAGCTGCTGTTCCCGGCGATCAACGTCAACGACTCGGTCACCAAGTCGAAGTTCGACAACAAGTACGGCTGCCGCCACTCGCTCATCGACGGCATCAACCGCGCCACCGACGTCCTGATCGGCGGCAAGGTCGCCGTCGTCTGCGGTTACGGCGACGTCGGCAAGGGCTGCGCCGAGTCGCTGCGCGGCCAGGGCGCCCGCGTCATCGTCACCGAGATCGACCCGATCTGCGCGCTCCAGGCGGCGATGGACGGCTACCAGGTCGCCACCCTGGAGGACGTGGTCGAGACCGCCGACATCTTCATCACCACCACGGGCAACAAGGACATCATCATGGCCTCGCACATGGCCCGGATGAAGCACCAGGCCATCGTGGGCAACATCGGCCACTTCGACAACGAGATCGACATGGCCGGCCTGGCCAAGCTCGACGGCGTCGTGAAGACCGAGGTCAAGCCGCAGGTCCACGAGTGGCGCAAGGCCGACGGCCGCACCATCATCGTCCTCTCCGAGGGCCGCCTGCTGAACCTGGGCAACGCGACCGGCCACCCGTCCTTCGTGATGTCCAACTCCTTCGCGAACCAGACGATCGCCCAGATCGAGCTGTTCACGAAGACCGAGGAGTACCCGATCGGCGTCTACGTGCTGCCGAAGCACCTGGACGAGAAGGTGGCGCGCCTGCACCTCGACGCGCTGGGCGTGAAGCTGACCACCCTGTCCCAGGAGCAGGCCGACTACATCGGCGTCCCGGTCGAGGGCCCGTACAAGGCGGAGCAGTACCGCTACTGATGCGGTGAGTCGCCGCTGACGCGGTGACCGGCGCGTTCGGCGCGTGGTCGGTCGTCCGGTCGTCCGCCGAGAACGGCCGTCCGGACGTTCTCAGCGGACGAACACGTCGGTGGTCCAGTCGCGTTCGTTCACACCGATCGGCTCGGTGCGCGAGAGCAGCCCGGACAGTCCGCCGATCTCGTCCAGGGCCGGCGGCGTGCCGCCCCCGTACACGGCGGCGCAGATCCACACCCCGTTCCGGGACTGGCAGGTCGGGGCGGGGCTGGGGTGCCCGGTCGGCATCGTGCCGGGCTCGTCCGTGTCCGGTCGCAGTTCGAGGGTGACGGTCCTTCCCTGGACCTTGAAGTTCAGGTAGAGGTTCCAGGCTCCCCGGCCTTCCGGGTCCGGGCGGGAGAGCTGCACCATGTCGGGTGTTCCGAACTCCTCGGGCAGGTTGGTGAACTGGACCGGCAGCGGGACGTCCCGGTGTCCGTACCGGACGCCGTTGGCCACCCTGAGCAGCACGTCGCGACCGGTCTGCTCCGGGGTGCCGTTGCTCGCGGCGAGCTCCGCCCAGCGGCCCGAGGGGGTCAGCCAGCGCAGTGACCACGTCTGCGTCCCGCTCGGCAGGTTCGCCCAGTAGGCCGTCCGCCCGTTGATCGGGGGGGCGTCCTCGCGCACCAGGTGGATGTCGTACGGGGGCGACTGGGGGTTCAACGGCGGCTCGACCCCGGCCGGGTAGAGCTGGAGGTTCAGGCGCGGGATGCTCCGGCCGGTGTCCTTGTTCGCGGAGTAGAGGCCCTTGGCCTGGATCTCGCGGTCGATCCGGCCCGGTTGGTCCACCCAGTCGGGCAGCCAGCCGTACGAGACCTCGGTGCTGAGCGGGTCCGAGGCGGCGGCCGGGGCGGTGGTCGACGTCGGGGTCGGGGTCGGGGCCGGCGTCGCGGTGACCGCCGGGAGGGTCTGCACCGCCGGTGCCGTGGTGCCGGGCCTCATCAGCATCGTGGCCGTGAGTGCGACGGCCGCCACGACGGCCACCGCGCCGGCCGTGGCCCGGTACCGGCGCTGCAGGCGGGCCCGTCCACGGGTGATGGACGTGGTGATGTCGAAGGCCGCGGGCGGGGCCGGCTCGTCGGCCAGAGCCGACAGGGCGATGCTCAGCTCACGGTGATCGGTGGCGGTCATGACGTCCTCTCTGCAAGGGCCGGGACGAGAACGAGACTGCGGCGGAGGGTCTCCAGGGCGCGCGCGCTCTGGCTCTTCACGTTGCCGGAGGAGCAGTTCAGCGCCTCGGCTGCCTGGTCGATCGACAGGTCGCAGTAGTACCGGAGCACGACGGCCGCGCGCTGGCGCGGCGGGAGCGCCGCCAGGGCCTTGCGCAGGTCGAGCGAGACGTCCAGGTCGATGCTCGTGGCCGCGATGTCCGGATCGGTGCCGGTCCGTACCGTCCGGCGCCACCAGGAGGTGCGCTGCTCGGCGAGGAACGTGTTCACCAGCGTCCGGCGGGCGTAGCCGTCCACGTTCGTCGCGCGGCTCGCCTTCGCCCAGTGCACGTACAGCTTGGTGATGGTCTCCTGCACCAGGTCGTCGGCCCGGTGCCAGTCCCCGCACAGCAGATAGGCGACCTTCCGCAGCCAGCCACTCCGTGAAGCCACGAACTCCGTGAACTCCGCGTCGCGTGTCTGCTTCGCCATCTGCACCCCCTCTCGTCGTGGCGGCGGCGCGTCTCCCGCGCCGTCCGACCCTCTGATGCGGGCACCGGCCCGGAATGTTGCACCGGACGCCGGTGCGTAGGCTTTCGGGCATGCCCAACGGTCGGTACTCGCTCCATGACACCCATGACCACGTGCTGCTCGGCGAGGAGCGGTTCAGCTGCGCGCCCGGGGCGGCCGGCTGGCGGTACGTCTCCAAGACCTACGCGCCGGACGGGCAGGTGATCGGCAGCGTCGACCTGACGCTGGACTCGCGGGCCCGGCCGTTGCGGATGGAACTGCGGGCCGGCGGCTGGCAGGTGCGCGGCGGCGCGGTGGACGGGGTGGCGTGGGTCCGCACCGACGCGGCCGACCCGGGCGGCGAGCACGCGGCGGAGGGGCACGACCGGGCGCACGGCTTCGCCGGACGCTCGCCGGGCTTCCTGGTCGCCACCGCCCGGATGCTGCGGCTGCGGGAGGGGGCGAGCGCCCGGGTGCGGCTGGTGGCGTTCACCGAGCCGGTGCTGGCGCCGCGCACCTTCGACCAGGGGTGGCTGCTGGAGGGCGTGGACACCCACGCGACGGACTCGGGGCCGCTGCTGGTCGAGCGCTACCAGGTGGCGGACCTGGAGACGGGGGAGCAGCAGGTGGTGCACCTGGCCGGGGACGTGGTGCTGGCGGCGGCGGGGATCGAGCTGGAGGAGCTCCAGTCGCCGCCGAACGCCTGGCCGGTGGGGGAGTAGGGGCGGGGCGCCCAGGCAGGGGCGGGGTTCAGGCGGGTGAGGTTCAGGCGGGTGGGGCGAAGCCTGCGTCGGGAGCGGGCGGGGTCGGCTGCGAGGGCTTGACGAAGGACGGGGCCGCGGGGGCGGCCGGCGTCGGGACCGGTGCCGGGGCTGCTACCGGGGGCGTCGCTACGGGCGCGTGCGCGTGCGCCGCGGGCACGCCGAGGACGCGGTGGGGGCGGCCGTCGGCCGTGGGGGCCTGGGCGACGGCCGGGTGCGGGGCGGGGGTCTGGACGGGGGCCGCGGCCATGAACCGCTGCTGGGCGCGCATCCACTCCCGGCGCTGGCGCTCGGTGAGCACCGCGCCCAGGTAGGCCGCCGGGTGCAGTCCCGGCGGAATCGGGTTCCCGATCCGGCCGGCCAGGTCCTCGGCCAGCCCGGCGGCCATCCGGAAGGACACGCCGGGCTCCAACTGGCCCACCCGGACGAGCAGTTGACGGATCGCCAGCCAGAGCGGCTCGGGCACCGCGGACAGGTCCATCGCGACCAGCTCACGGCCCATGTCGTGCAGCAGCTGCGGGTGCACCGGGGGCAGCGGGCCGGCCGCACCGGCTCCGGCCGGAGTGCGCTCCCGGACCACGACCGTCCCGGCGAAGATGTCGCCGAGCCGCTTGCCGTCCGCGTTCAGCGTGGAGGTGATCACGGCCGGGGCGCCGGTTATCGCGATCAGCTCGAAGAAGCCCACCAGCCCGCGCACCAGCGAGTGCCGGAACCGGACCGGGCCGCCGTCGGTGCGAACCACCCGCAGTCCGAGCGCCGCCTTGCCGACCGAGCGCCCGCGGCTGAGGGTCTCGATCATCACCGGCAGGGCCACCAGGAAGAAGACCGTCATCCCGAGCATCGTCGCGGCCAGCGCCGCGCTGTCCAGGCCGGACAGGGCGATGCTCAGCACCAGCGTCGACACGAACAGGGCGGCGAACTCGATGAGGAGGTCGAGCACGATCGCCAACGCCCTGCTCGGAAGCTTCGCCGTCTGCAGGTCGAGGACGACCGCCTCACCCGTCACCAGGTCGCTCAAGACACCTGTCCGTTCACGCTCATGCGAGCAGGTGGGAGCGCACGTGGATCGGCCCCCACTGCCCGCTCTCCGCAGTCTGATCCGCAGCCGCAAACATACGGCGCCCGGTGGTCGCACGGGAAGTGAGATCCCGGCGGCCGGGGCGGCGGCGGTTCCTGGCATGCTGGGCCCGCACGTGTCCGTACGTACCTGCCCGACCCGCGCACGCGCGCCTCGCGCCATCGCCGACCATGGAGCCGCCGAATGGACCTGGACGTCTTCGTCGCCACCCACCAGGGGGAGTGGGCCCGGCTGGACGCCCTTGCCCGTAGGCGCCGGCTCAACGGGGACGAGGCCGACGAGCTGGTCACCCTCTACCAGCGCGCCACCGGCCACCTGGCCAAGGTGCAGGCCGCCGCGCCGGACCCGGCCCTGGTCGGCCGGCTGACCGGCCTGGTCTCGCGGGGCCGCAGCGCGGTGACCGGCGCCCGCACCAACGGCTGGCAGGACGTCGCCCGCTACTACACGGTGAGCTTCCCGGCCGCGCTGTACCGCGCGCGCCGCTGGTGGATGCCGGTCGCGGCGGTCTCGATGGTCGTCACCGTGCTGATCGCCTGGTGGATGGCCACCCACCCCGAGGTCCGGAACAGCCTGATCGCGCCGGACGACCTGCGCGAGCTGACCCGCCCCGGCGGACAGTACGAGGCGTACTACTCGGACCGGCCGGCCAGCTCCTTTGCGGCCCAGGTCTGGACGAACAACGCCTGGATCGCCGTGCAGTGCCTGCTCTTCGGTATCGCACTGGGCATCCCGGTGCTCGTCGTGATGTGGGTCAACGTGGTCAACCTCGGCGTCGGCGTCGGGCTGATGGCCTCGGCCGGGCGGCTGGACGTCTTCCTCGGCCTGCTCATCCCGCACGGCCTGCTGGAGCTGACCACGGTCTTCGTGTCCGGCGGCCTCGGCCTGCGCCTCGGCTGGACCCTCATCGACCCCGGCCCGCGCACCCGCGCGGTGGCACTGGCGGAACAGGGCCGCTCGATCATCGGCATGGGAATCGGGCTGGCGACGGTGCTGGCCGTGGCCGGCGTGCTCGAAGCCTTCGTGACGCCGTCCGGCCTGCCGACCTGGGCCCGCATTTCCATCGGAGTCGTGGCGGAGGCGGCGTTCCTCACCTATGCGCTGGTCCTGGGCCGGAAGGCCGCGGCGAGCGGGGAGTTCGGCGACGTGGACGCGGCCGACCGGGCGGACCTGCAGCCCGTCGCGGCCTGAGCCGTGGTGATCAACAGGCCGTTGACCTGCTAGTCTTCTCGCATCCCGACCAAACCATTGACGTGGTGTGGGTGGGCTAGTAGGTTTGAACGGTTGGGAGCGACTGGACAACGGTCGGGCCCGGGCGTTAGTGTCTACGACACCGCCGAAATCGAGGCGAGCGCGTTTCACGAAATGCGCGCCCTCCGATGAAGCAAATCCCACGGACGGAACACTCCGAAAGCTTTGATAAGCTTCGGAACGAAGTTCGCAGGAAATCCCGCCAGCGGGAATCGGATGAATGAAACTCCGGAAAGCGGAGCGGAAAACATCTGGTAAGCTGGAAACACGAAAGAACGAAGCGCCCGGAGGGCCCGCTGGAAGGCGGTCCGAAGGAAGCGTCCGTTCCTTG
>NZ_JBHZCY010000071.1:0-33575 GCF_042786665.1 Kitasatospora sp. NPDC059146
GGGCATCCCGCCTGGACGCACGCCCGAATCGCCCAAGTACGTCCAGTACGAGGCCGACTCGGGCGCACGCCCAGCCGGGCGCCCAACGCCGCGCGTTGATCTGCCAAGATCCGCCGGACAGGCCCTAGACCCGTAGGGCGTGGGCGGGCGGCGCGGCATCGGCGGACTCCTCCAGGTGTTCAGCAGCGTGAGCTTCGACGAGCGCGAGATCTGGTGGACCGGGGCCCTGGGCTCCCGCAAGCGGTTCGCCTGGGCGGACGTCACCAACGTCGCAGTCGGGAAGAACCGCAACCGCCCCGACTCCGGGGACGTCGTGCGGGTCACCCACCGCGAGCACGGCGACTTCAAGCTGCCGGCGGTGATTGGCATGCCGGGCGCCTGGCGCGACCCGGACTTCGAGACCAAGGCGGCCGACGTCATCGCCACCTGGCGCGCGGCGACGGCGACGGCGACGGCCGGGCCCGCGACGTAGCCGGGCACATGCGCCCCGGCCCCTCGTCTCCCGCTGCACCGGGCGGCGAGGGCCGACCCCGCCGCCCGGCGGCCGGTGTCGGTGCCCCGGCCTACGATCGTTCGATGAGTGTCTTCGCCCCGGGGTTCCTGCGTCACGTCCAGGTCGAACCGGGCCCCGAGGCCGGCGGCTACCCGTTCGACCTGCCCGTGGTCGCCCGCCTCGCCGAGTCGGGGCGGATCGAGTTCGCGCCCGGGGCGACGTTCCTGGTCGGCGACAACGGCTCGGGCAAGTCCACCCTGATCGAGGCGATCGCCACGGCCGCCGGGTTCAACGCCGAGGGCGGGTCGAAGTCCTTCCGCTTCGCCACCCGCTCCAGCGAGTCCGTCCTGGGGGAGCACCTGGTGCTGCGCTGGAACCGGCGCCCGCGCACCGGATACTTCCTGCGCGCGGAGAGCTTCTACAACGTCGCCACCGAGATCGAACGCCTGGACCGCGAAGGCCCGACCCCGCTGCTGCCCGCCTACGGCGGCCGCTCCCCGCACGAACGCTCCCACGGCCAGTCGTTCCTGGACCTCGCGCTCCACCGCTTCGGGCCGAACGGCCTCTACGTCCTCGACGAGCCGGAGGCGGCGCTCTCCGTACAGGGCTGCCTGGCCCTGATGGTCAGAATGCGCGAACTCATCACCCAGGGAAGCCAGTTCGTGATCGCGACGCACTCGCCGATCCTGCTCGCCCTCCCCGGCGCCCGGATCCTGCAACTCGAAGCCGACGGCACCGTCGAGCAGGTGGGATACGACCAGGCCGAACCCGTCACGCTGACCCGCGCCTTCGTGAACCGGCCCGAGCGCTTCCTGCGCGACCTGTTCGGCGAGGACGAACCGGGCCCGTTCTCCCCACGGGCCTGACGCACGCCGACGACACGCCCGGTCCCGACGGACGCATCCGGACCGTCCTGATCGACAGCAGCCTCCGCAGCCTCGTCGCCGACTGCCGTGCCCGTGCCTGTGCCCGCGTCGGCGCGCCGGGTGCGTTCGCCCGGGCCCGCCGGCCCCTGCGACCAGCCCCTCTATCTCCAATGGCCATTGTTCCTAGAATGGCCGCATGGAGCACATCGAAGCGATCGCCGCCCTGCACGACCCCGTGCGCCGCCGCCTCTACGAGTACGTGTCGGCCCAGGGCCGCGAGGTGGGCCGGAACGAGGCGGCGGAGGCCGTCGGGGTGGCGCGGACACTGGCGGCGCACCACCTGGAGAAGCTGGTCGAGGCCGGGCTGCTGGAGAGCGGCAGTCGCAGGCTCACCGGGCGGTCGGGGCCGGGGGCGGGGCGGCCGGCGAAGGTGTACACGCGCACGCGCGCCGAGCTGGGGGTGTCGCTGCCCGCGCGCGACTACCGGACAGCCGCCGAACTGCTCGCCGAGGCCGCCGAGCGGGCCGGGTTGGACGACGGGCTGCGCGCAGCCGCGCGGCGGAGGGGGGAGGCCGAGCGCGGAGCGGCCGCGCCCTGCGGGGGACTCGACGAGGCCGTCGCGCTGCTGGCCGCCCGCGGGTACGAACCCCGCCTGGAGGAGGGGGCCATCCGCATGCGCAACTGCCCCTTCCACTCCGTCGCCGAGCGCTTCCCGCCCCTGGTCTGCGGCATGAACCTCGCCCTCCTGGAGGGACTTCTCGGCGCGGACGGCACCCTCCGTGCCCGGATGGACGCCCGGCCGGGGGAGTGCTGCGTGGTGGTCGAGCCTTCTAAAAACAATACTGATTGACATAGAAAGAAGGCCCGTGCTGGGATGGCGCCATGACCTCCCACCACCTCGCCCAGTTCAACGTCGCCACGCTCCGCCACCCCGTCGACGACCCGCGCATCGCGCCGTTCGTCGAGATGGTCTCCCCGATCAACGCTGCCGCCGACACCGCCCCCGGCTTCGTCTGGCGGCTCACCGCGGACGGGACGGACGACGCGAGCGCCCTGCGCCCGGCGGGCGAGGACGTCGTCGTCAACATGTCGGTCTGGGAGAGCCAGGAGGCGCTGTGGGAGTTCACCTACCGCAGCGGGCACCTGGAGGCGATGCGGCGCCGACGCGAGTGGTTCGAACGCAACGTCGAGGCGCACCTGGTCCTGTGGTGGGTCCCGGCCGGACACCTGCCGGACATCGACGAGGCCCTGGAACGACTGGCCGACCTGCGCCAGAACGGCCCCTCCCCACGCGCCTTCACCTTCAACTCCCCTCGCACCCCGGACGCGGCCCCGCCACTCACGGGCGCGTGAACGGCCGCTCCCGTCGGCCTGAGGACCTGCCTCCGGGGGCAGGTCCTCAGGCCGTCCAAGTTGTGGGCGTTCAACCTGCGGCGGTGGAGCGCCGGCGCGTGCACGCCGTTCGGTGGGCCGGCGGCCCCGGTCAAGGAGCCGTGTCCGTGGCGACTGAGAGCACGCGCGCAATAGCACGGGTCGCTGCGGGCCTGACGTTGTCGCTGTCCGTGGTCATCGGCCTCAGCGGAACGGCCGAGGCCTCCACCAGCGCCCCTTGTGTGCAGAAGGGGTCGCACGGACCTGCGGTTTCGTGTGTCCAGGCCTTCCTGAACGGTGTCGGCCTCGGCCACAGGATCGCCGTGGACGGCGACTTCGGGCCGGACACGAAGAGCACGGTCGAGGACTTCCAGCGCGCGTACGGCAACGGCCTTGACATCGACGGCGTTGTCGGGCCCAGGACCGGCACCGCCCTGTGGAACTCGTACTGGAAGATCAATCCGCTGGGCGTCATGGGCTATTGCCACGACTACATCCCGACGACTTCGTAGCTTCGTAGCCTCGCCGATGATGCCAGACGGCCCTGCCACTCCTGCGAAGGAGCGGCAGGGCCGTCTGGCGTCGTGGACGCCGTCGATCGCGAACGCCCGCAGCCGGCGCCGCTGGTAGCCCGTGCCCGCGGTGTACGCGAGATGGGCGGCGGGCCGGTACACCCCGGCGCCGCCGCCGGGCAGCTCCGGAGCGCGGAGGCGGCCGGGGAGCCCCGGTCAGGCGTCGTCGGCGGGCGTGTGCAGTCTGGCCCGGTAGGCGCGCTTCTTGACGAGGGCGCCGCAGGTCTTCATCGAGCACCAACGGCGGGCGCCCGCGCGGGAGGTGTCGACGAAGAGGGCGCCGCAGCCGGGGTTGCCGCAGACACGGACGCGGGTGCGGTGCTCCGAGGCGCAGAGGGCGATCAGGTCCCGGGCGACCATCGAGAGCACCGCCGCGATCGAGTCGCCGTGCCGGCGCACGGTGGCCGCGTCGGGGGCGAGTTCGGGCCTCGGGGGCGGCTCGGCGGCGGCGCGGTTGACGAGCGCGATGTCCGCGGGGGAGGGCGGGACGGCGTCCGCCAGGGCGCGGCCGGTTCGCTGGATCGCCTCGCGCAGCTGCCCGGCGTGGTTCAGGTCGGCTTCGGTGCAGGGCGGCGCGGCTGTCGTGCAGGCGCTCTGCACGGCCCAGCGGCTCAAGTCCTCGGGCCGGGCCAGTCGTTCGAAGGGCGTGCCGGTGCCGCGGTCGGCCAGGGTGCCGGCGAAGGCGAAGCACAGCCGGGCGTCGTCGAAGCGGAAGTCGGTCTTGGCGCGCTGGCGTCCCTCGCGGCCGCCGTCCTTGCCGCCCGTGTCCTCCACGCTGCTCTCCATGTCCACCACTTTATGCGGTTGACATGTTTTCGGGCAAACGGCTAGCTTTCAGGTCCACCGCTTGAACCGGTGGACTTTTGACGTTCGGGCGATCGCTCCCCGATTCCCCCCGACTCACCCCCGCTTCCCCCAACTCGCCACCGCTTCCCGCAACTTCTCCCCCCAGCACGAGGAGGCCGCGCCATGCGCGCCGCAGTCATCGAGGAACTCCGCAAGCCGCTCGTCCTCCGCGACGTGCCCGACCCCGTCTGCCCGCCGGACGGCGCGATCGTGCGCGTCGGGGCGAACGGGATCTGCCGGACCGACTGGGCCCTGTGGGCCGGGCAGTTCTGGACGGGCGGACCGCGGGTCGAGGCCCCGTTCGTCCTCGGCCACGAGTTCGCCGGCACCGTCGTGGAGGTCGGCCGCGAGGTTCGGGGGTGGAAGGAGGGCGACCGCGTCATCTTCCCGATGAACCCCGGCGAGGGCTCGTGCGAGATGTGCCGCAGCGGCAACCAGCACGTCTGCGACCACGTCGACGCACTCGTGCCCGGGGTCTCCTACTGGGGCGCCTTCGCCGAGTACGTCATGGTCCGCTTCGCCGACGTCAACCTGGTCGAAGTGCCCGAGGGCGTCGGTTTCGTGGACGTCGCCGCGCTGGCCTGCCGCTACATGACGGCCTTCCACGGGGTCGTCGACCAGGCGCGGATCCGCGGCGGCGAATGGGTCGCGGTGTACGGCGCCGGCGGCGGCATGGGCCTGTCGACGGTGGAGATCGCCGCGGCGACCGGCGCCAACGTCATCGCGATCGACATCACGCAGGACAAACTGGACGCCGCCCGCGCGCTCGGCGCCGTCCACACCGTCAACGCGGCCGCGACCGACCCCGTCGAGGCCGTGAAGACCCTCACCGGCGGCGGCGCGCACGTGTCGGTCGACGCCGTCGGCATCGCCGCCGCCTGCCGCAACTCCGTGCTCTCCCTGCGCACCCGCGGCCGCCACCTCCAACTCGGGCACACCACCGCCGCGGAACAGGGGGACGTCGCGCTGCCGGTCGACGTCATGATGGTCAAGGAACTGGAGTTCCTGAGCGCCTTCGGCATGCAGGGCCAGCGCTTCGGCACGATGCTGAACATGATCGCCGCCGGCCGGCTCAGCCCCGGCCGCATCGTCTCGCGCACCGTCGGCCTCCACGAGGCGAGCGAGGTCCTGGAGTCCCTGGAGACGTACGGGCCCACCGGCATCGTCGTCATCGACGCCTTCCGCCCCTGAACCCTCCGAACCGGCCTGAACCAGTCCGAACAGGCCTGACCGTCCGAACCCTCTGAACCCTCTGAACCATCCGAACCGTCCGAACCGTCCCCCCGAAGAGCAGGCACACCCATGCCCGATTCCCGCCGACTGATGGACCAGGAACTGAGCCTGGCCCTCGACGCGGTCCCCATGACCCCCAACGGCGCCTTCGACCTGACCGACCTCGCCACGACGCGCGCCGCCTTCCGCGCCCAGGCCGAAGCGGCCGCCGACAGCCTTCCCGCCGACCCGTCGGTCACCATCGAGGAACACCTCGCGAGCCGAACGGACGGCCCCGACGTACCGGTCCGCCTGCTACGGCCCACGGCCGCGCCGGGACCGCTGCCGGTGCTGCTCTGGTTCCACGGCGGCGGACAGGTCCTCGGCTTCGCCGCCCAGGACGACCCGTGGCTGACCCGACTGGGCGCGAGCCTCGGCTGCGCCGTCGCTGTCGTCGACTACCGGCTCGCCCCGGAGACACCCGCCCCCGGCGCCGCCGAGGACGGCTTCACCGCCTACCAGTGGCTCGGCCGCGAGGCGGACGCCCTGGGCCTGGACGGCACCCGCATCGGCATCGCCGGCCAGAGCGGCGGCGGAGGCATCGCGGCGGCCACCGCCCTCCTGGTCCGCGACCGCGGCGGCGCGACACCCCTGTTCCAGTCACTGACCTATCCCATGCTCGACGACCGCAACCGGACCGCGTCGAGCCACGAGATCACCGACATCGGCATCTGGGACCGCTCGACCAACCTCCTGGCCTGGCAGGCGATCCTGGGCGACCGCGCCGGCACCGACGACGTCTGCCCGTACGCGGCCCCCGCCCGCGCCGCCGACCTCGAAGCCCTGCCGCCCACCTTCATCACCGTCGGCGACCTCGACTGCTTCCGGGACGAGGACCTCAGCTACGCCACCCGCCTGCGCGCCCACGGCGTCCCCGTCGAGCTCCACCTCTACCCCGGCGCCTACCACGCCTTCGACCTCATCGCCCCCGCCTCCCGACTGGCCGCCACCTTCCACCGGACCTGGTTCGACTACCTCGCCCGCCAGTTCCACACCACACCGGCCCCCACCTGACACCGCACCCCACCTGACACCGACCCCGACGGACACCGCCCGCCGAGTTCCCCGGCCGGCTCGCGGCCGCCCGGCCCCGGGCCGGGGGACGGAAGTCATTGCACCACCTCGACGCACGGGTGTTCCAGGGAGAGCGGGCAGCGGTAGAGCTGCAGGACGTTGCCGCGCCCGATGGCTGTCCCGAGGTCGAAGTCGAGGCGCCGGTCCTCGACGGGGCCCAGCCGCCGCCACCCACGACGTCGGGGTCGATGGTCAGCAACGGCCGCATGACGGCCCGGCACTCCTCGCAGTACGCCGTGTACGGGTCCATGGAGGCACACGGGGCCCAGCCGCCGACCTTCCACCCGGGGGCCACCGCCAGCTCGAACCGGTAGTAGGCCCGGTACTCCCCGATATTGCGGTACAGCGGGTCGGTACCGGCCAACTCCCGCGCGCACCAGCCCTCACACCAGCCCTCGATGCGCTCCGCGAGGCCGTCCGCCAGCTCCAGCGGGGCCGGGTACTCCGTCACCACCTCGGGGTGCAACACGCACGGCTCCGGCAGATACTCGCCGTGCCCGGCGACCTCGGCGGGTAGCGGCGGCGCGGTCAGCAACTCACCTACCAAGGCGGAGGAGCGCCACAGAACCTTCGGCGCCGGCGCCCACTGGGGGTCGTGTTCCAGCGGGCACCACAACACCTGCATCACATCGGCGTCCCCAGGACACGGCAGCAGCGGTACGTCCCGCGCGTAGAGCTGGGCGACCGGCAGCATCGCGTTCGGCCGCCCGCTCCACGGGTGCCCGGCGAAGGTGGCCTCCAGCGCCGCGTCCTGCGCCGCCGTGCGGCCCGTCGTCCCGTACAGCGCCCGCCGAAGCCGGACGTCGGCGACGGACACCGCGGTCCCGCCGTCGTGCTCCTCCGGGTGCGGCCCCGCGCAGACCGGCCACGGCTCACCGGCGGGCCACAGCAGCGGCCCGCCGACCGAGCTGTCGCGCACGCCGGGTGCGCCCGGGCGCGGATGCAGCCGGATCGCCTGCCGGGCGAGCGGCGCCAACTCCGGGAAGACGGCGGCGATGTCGACCGGGCGCGGCGGCGTGACACGGACCATCGGTGGCTCATCCCTCCAGCGATGAACGGGTGCACGGACCATAGCCCCCACCCCTGACACCACCGCAGCCGGAGCCAGCCCCCGTTACCTTCTTGGTGGCCCCGCAACGGGGCTCCCGGCCTCCGGTCCGGCATGACTGTTCCCCCCTGTAGTTCGCATGATCCGGGGGGTGGTGTCACCGGGCCGGAGGCATCGGTAGACCGCTGATAGAGGCAGGACCACCAGCGTGCTGGGAGGCTCTTCGTAGAGCAGACCGTGGTCGTCCCGGGCACCGAGGCGGCCGCGCTGATCGTGCCGAGCCTGGCCGGCTCGCTGCGGGCCGTCCTCGACCAGCGCAAGCTCCTGGAGAAGCGGATCCAGGAACTGCTGGACGAACACCCGCTGTCGCAGATCCTGACCTCCATGCCCGGCATCGGCACCCGGACCGGCGCCCGCGTCCTGATCGACGTCGGGGACGCGAGCGCGTTCCCGACCGCTGCCCACCTCGCCTCCTACGCCGGCCTTGCCCCCGCGACCCGCAGCTCCGGATCCTCCATACGCGGCGAGCAACCCTCCCGGAGGGGCAACAAACAGCTGAAACGGGCATTCTTCCTGGCCGCATTCGCCCCGCTCGGCGACCCGGCCTCCCGCACCTACTACGACAAGAAGATCGGCCAGGGCAAACGCCACACCCAGGCCCTCCTCTGCCTGGCCAGACGCCGAGTCGACGTCCTGTTCGCCATGCTCCGCGACGGCACCTTCTACGAGTCCCGGCCCGCCGAAGCGGTCACCTGAACTGCGGGTCCGCCATCAGGAGCACGCGGTCTGCGTCGGGATCGAACCCGAGCACCGGGTGCCCGTAGTCGCCTTCGGCGGTCATGACCACGGGCTTGCCCAGCCGGCGGCCGACCGCGGTCAGGAGCCCGCACAGGACGTCCACTCCCTCCTGGCCCTGAAGCTCGCGGAGGTCGACATCGAAGTCGATCCCCTCGGCAGACCACGGACGGAAGATCGCCAGCACGCCCGGGACCGGCCACACCCGCAGTTCGACCGTCTCGGCATCGGCCGGACGCGTCAGTACTTCCACAGCCAGAGGCAACGGCCCGGCGACTCCGCCCTCCGTGAACTCCCACGCCCAACCATCCGAGCGGACCAGATCGAACACCGCCTGCCAGTCCGCCGCCGAGGTGCCCTCCACGAACACATCCGGCAGAGCACCCATCACGTCAGGGTCGAAGAAGTTCCTGACGTCGTCCCACAGCAGATCCGGCATCCCACCATGCTGCCCGCCCACGGCTCCAGAACGCAGCCCGATTTCCTTGACGAACCCCATAGAGGCACCCCCCGGAAACACCGACAGCAGCCCCCGGCCCGGCGGCTGTCGGTGGCTGTCGACGGCCGAGCTTCCCGGCTGATGATCGATACGGAATCAGCAGGGTTTCTCCGTCGGGTCTTTCGTGCTTTCCGAGCACGGTGTCGACGTCCGGCCCGTCCCAGCGGCCTCGTGGCCTTGCCCGGGCCGTCGTCCTCCTCGTCCGCCCCCGCCCGGTCCCGCCTCGCGCCGGGCTCGACCCCGGCCGCCGCCCCGTTCACTGCTGCGCCGCTGCCGTCACCCCCGAGGATCCGTTCCGGCCCGCAGGCCCCCGCCGGCGAGCCCGCCGGCCAGGACGCCGTGGTGTGCCCCGCCCCCGGGTCGGGCTGGGGCCGGCCGGTGCCGTGTCGGCGTCCTGGGGCTTCCTGGAAGGACTCGACGACTCCAGCGCGACCCGCTTCCCCCGCAACCGGGCCGCCTGACCCGTCTCCGCCATCGCGGCTGACGGCTACCGGGAGCCGACGGCCGGACAGGCCGTGCTGTTCGGCGCGGAGCGGGCCGGCCAGGACTCCTTCCATCAGGGATCAGAGTTGGGCGACGGAGCCCATCACCTCGACGAAGGAGAGCCGGGTGCGCAGGTCGTTGAAGTTGCGGACGGTGTTGCCGAAGAGGTTGAGGTAGGACGAACCGTTGCGGCGGACGTCGTGGGCGAAGCGGGAGATCTCGTCCCACTGGTTCTCCAGCCCGGCGAGGTCCCGGCCGAGCGGGGTCTCGTTGTGGTTGTAGATGTTGTTGTAGACCTGGGAGAAGATCGGGCCGAAGCGGGCTGCCTCGGAGAACGCCTGGATCATGAGCAGCAGGGACGCGCCGACGCTGTCGTTGTAGCCGGTGGCGTGGCCGAGCACGTAGGCCGCGTTGTAGAGCGTGGCCGGGGTGATCCGGAGGTTCTCCCGGTTGTTGCCGCCGGGCAGGCTGGTGTAGTTGCCGGTCCGGACCAGGCTGCGGGTGCCGACGCCGAGCGAGGCCCCCATGTCGCGGCCGTCGGCGAAGGAGAAGTGGTGCCGGCCGGAGGCGGCGTCGCCGCCGTACGGGGCGTAGAAGCCGGCCAGGTAGAGGTTGTCGGCCCAGAAGTAGAGGGAGACGAGCTCGTTGCCGCCGGTGTCGCGGATGCGGATCTGGACGATCCGGGAGGGGTCGGTCGTGGTCTGCATGACCGCGTTCTCGTGGGTGGCGTTCCCGTAGGTGTTCTGGTGCAGGCCGTCGACTGCGTGGTAGTACCGAGCGGCGTGCTCCTGGCCGCCGTCGGTGACCCGGGAGATGTCCCAGTCGACGATTCGGTAGTTGGTGGCCGACGCGGTGCCGCTGAGACCGGTCACCAGCCCGAGGGCCAGGGCGACGCAGATCAGCGCGGAGTGCAGCTTCTTCAGGGGGTTCACAGGATTCAGGGGTTCCCGTCAGGTGGATCGAGGCCTGGTGGCGGCCCGTTCGGTGAGGTCGGCTCAGCCTAAGTACCCGATTCACACCCCTTCGTTCCCACCGCGCACACGCCATCGCCCGTGCGCGCACAGGGGCATCAGGTGTACTGCGGCTCCCGGACGGACGCGCCGTCGGCAGGTGCGCTCTCTGCCGCTCGCTCCAACGCCGGATCCTGCCCGAGCTTCTGGCTGACCAGGTCGTGGAACGGTGTGACTCGGTTGGGTCGAGTCAGCGGCGGCAGGCGGAGAACCGGCCGGCCACACGGCCTCGACGGCCTCAGCCGAGGCGGTCCCCGGGGGAGGGGAGCGGGCGGCGCTCGCCCGCGCGAGGAGCGCCAGGGCCTGCTCGGAGGCGGAGTCGGCGGGGGTCGTGCACACGACGAGCACCTGGTCGGGCGAAGGGGCGCGTGGCAGGAGCAACGCCACCGGCCGGCAACCGACTTCTGGAACCCGCGGACCAACGAGTGCGGGTCGCACGCAGCGGGCCGACGTTCGCCGTCAAGCAGTGGGCCGGATTCTCCCGCCTGTCCTGACCCTTGACCCCTGAGCCCTGAGCCCGCCGAAAGGACCTACCCCCCGTGCCCCGACAGGAAGATCCGCTCGTCGAGACCCCGGCGGGGGCCGTGCGCGGCCTGCGCACCGCGACCGCCGCCGACCCGCTGGCCGGGCTCAGCCCGTTCGGCCTGGTCCTGCCCGTCCAGCTGGCTGATGCCCTCGCCCACGGACCGACCCGCGACGTCGACCTGCCCATCGGCACCAACACCCGGGAGGCCCACCTCTCCCTCGCACCGCAGGACGCGCTGGAACCCACCACCGAAGCCGACCTGCTCACCCTCGCCGCCCGCCTGCACACCGACCCGCACGGTGCCCTCACCGCCCACCGCACGGCCCGCCCCGACGACACACCGGGCGGAACTGCGCTCGGCCCGGCTCGGAGCGGCCCTGTTCGAGACCGGCACGGCGCGCATGGCGGCGGCCCACGCTCGGATCTCCGGCGGCCGCACCCACCGCACTCGCCGCCCGCGTCCACGGCGCCTGGACCACCTTCGCCGGCAGCGGCGACCCGGGCTGGCCCCGCTACGGCCCGCTGCGCCCCGCGGCGGAGCCCTCGGCCGCGGCGCGGCGGCGTTCCGCTGAGTCGTCGCGTCCCACGATGCCCGGGTGGTGGGCCGGATCACCGAGCTGCGCGCCCACCGCGCCGAGCCCCAGTTCACCACCGCGGCGGGGGCCTCCGCCGCCGGGGCCGGGGCCGGGGAGGGCGGGCCGCCGGCCCCGCCAACCGCACTGGCCTCGGCGACGACCCGGCCTTCCGCCCGGGCTGAGGGTTTGCGGTTGGTTGAGAAGCATCGGGTCGTGCGGGGTGGTGTTCGGATGCCGGCCCGGCGCGGTGAGGCCGTGGCGGCCGCGCGCACCGGGGCGAACCGGCCGCCGGGAGGGCTCAACTGGCCTGGGGCCGTCTCAAGATGGGGGAAGGCCCGCGGAGTGTCCGCAGGTGAGCTCGGTGGGACGGGCCGTTGGGACGGGGGAGGGACGTGTTGAGACGCCGAACCGTCGCGGGTGGGGCCGACCGGACCGCACGATGATCAAGCCCGGCGCCGGGATGCCGATGGTCGCACCGCGCAGCCGCGCCACCCGTCATCCCCTGCGAAGCCGGCCCGCCCGCAGCCCACGCAGCGAGCGGCGACTACGGAGGAGCCACGTCATGACTTTCCGCAAGCGCATCGCCACCACCCTGGCCACCGCCGCCCTGGCAGGCGCCGCCCTCACCGCCGGCACCGGTACGGCCGACGCGACCCCGGGCGCGTCCTACATCACCCAGGGCCAGAACGGCTTCCAGGTCTACTGCGTGCAGGTCGGCATCAACTGGGCCACCTGGAGCAGCGCGCACGTGTGGCCCGTCGACGGCTCGTTCGGGCCGGACACGCTCGCCCAGCTCCAGCAGTTCCAGCACGACTCCGGCCTCAAGGCCGACGGCATCGTCGGGCCGGACACCGGTGACAAGCTCTGGCAGGCGCTCCAGATCGACATCTCCAAGAACAACAACCCCCAGAGCGGGTACGGCCTTCCGGTCAGCAGCTGCTACGACGTGCTGCCCACCCACGGCTGACGGCTCCGCCCTTCGCCGTGACACCTCCGCAGGCGGCCACAGGCCCGAACAGCGAACGCCCGCCGCCTGACGGCCGACCGGAAAACGACGAGCCGTCAGATCGTCGGCCCCGGGGCCCAGCTGCCATCACGCGACGGCGGCCGACAACGGCGGACTCGCCGGTCCGTCCGTGGCCGCACGAAACGATCCTCCCCATCACCACCCAAGGAACCCACATGATCAAGAATGTCATCGGCCGCGGTCTCGTGGCCGCCGCTGCCCTCACGCTCGCCACGGTCGGGCTGACCGGTACCGCGCAGGCGTCGACCACCGCACCCTGGCTCGGCTACGGCCACACCACCTCGGGCACCGGGGTGTGGTGCGTGCAACACCTCGTCAACGACTACCTGCGCGCGGGCAGCAGCCCGACCATCGACGAGGACAGCCAGTGGGGTCCGAAGACGGACGGCGCCGTGCGGGACTTCCAGGCGCACGTGTACGGCAACCTGCAGCAGGACGGCATCGTCGGCCCGCAGACGGGCAGCAAGCTGCTCAACTACGACTGGACCGACCCGTACGCCGGACCCAACGGCTCGTGCCGGCCGTTCGTCCCGACGGTCAGCTGACAGCCGGAACCGGAAGGTGCGGGTGAGCCCCGGACGACTACCGCCCAGCAGCCGTCCGGGGCTCACCCGCGTCGAGAGGCGGTATCGCCCCAGAGCGGTGTGCGGCACGCTCGTCTCCCCACATGCGCGCGCTGACGAAGGCGCAGGAAGAGATCCTGCGGAACCCCTTTCGACGTGCCCGACCTAACGCGGGGCCTCGCGGAAGCCGTGCGCAACGACACCGACCGCGACAGCACCGGCGCCATCCCGACGCGACTCCTGCCGTAGCTCCTGCTGTGACTCCCGATGCGGCTCCCGATGCCGGCACCCCGGACCCGGGCGGTCGACGGCATCGGTGCAGCTCAACCGGCCCGTCGCCGGGGCCGGAAAATCCGACATCCCTCTGCGCGCCCCTGTTATCCCGGTGGTGGTTGGTGCGCTGTCGGGCCAGGTGGGCCTGTGGCGCCGGTTGACGGCCCCGGCGGCCGGGTGCCGCCGGGCGGTCGTCCGTCCAGCCGCAGGGCCGCCCTGCCGGGCCGGCACCCGGGCTCGCCCCCGGGCCCGCCGCTGCGCCGGCGACTGCTGGTTGTCCATCGAAGCCGCCCTGGGCGACCCAGCCGGCGATGCGCACGTTCGGCTTCCGTTCCAGGAGCGTGCCGGGGTTCTTCGGCGGTGCCCCCGTGAGCAGCGTCGCGTCCTGGCCGACACCGCCGTCACGTCGGCGCCGGGCCGGTGCGCGCCGACCGGTGCGCTCACCCCGAGGCGCGCGAGGAGGTGCTTGACGACGCCGACCTGCTCGTCCGTTCCGGGCGTGAGCGTCACGGCCACCAGGCGTGCCCACGGATGGGTCGCGAGGGCGCACAGGGTGAAGACGTCGTCGGGGTCGCCGGTCTCCATGTCGAGCACGATCGGGATGGCCATGCCCGTGACCGTGCCGATCCGACGGGGCGTCACCAACGGGATTTCGGCTGGGCGGGGCCCGCGTCAGGCGCAGGTGTGTTCGTAGGCGAAGCGATCCGGAGCCCGGGCATCATGGGCAGCTCGCTCCTGGACATCCACGTCGACCAGGAGAAGACGGACGCCCGAAGGCGCCCGTCACCGCTCGGTGGTGGTCGGCGCCTTCGGGCCCGTCGGCCTGTCCGCCGTCGGGGTCGCCCCGGGGAGCCGCTGCGCCGTCGCGCCCGGGGCCGTGTCGTCGATGCGCATGAGTCGGGTGCGGGCGCAGCTCCCGGTCCCCGACCGGGAGCTGCGCCCGGAACGGGTGCCCCGTGGCTGCGTGGGCGGCCTGCCGTTCGGCCTCCTCCAGCCGGGAGGACTCGGCGTGCTGCTCCTCGCTCACCCCTTGCCGGGCGGCGGCCAGGTCGCCGTCCCACCGCGGCAGGCCGGCCAGGAAGGCGGCCCGCTCGGCACGCACCGCTACCAGGGCGCGCCGTGCCTGGCGGAGATCGTCGGGGGGTGCGCGCATCCCAAGCAGGCGGGGGAGCCACCGCGACGGGGACACCTCCGGGCCGGAGGCCGGGGGAGCGTCACCCGGCAAAGGCCCACAGGGCGGACCCTGTCAGGGTGCGGACCGGGTCCCGTCGCCCTGGCGGCGGCCCGAGGGCACCGGCCGCCCCCCCAGGCCCGGGGCACAATGGCATGCTCCGGCAGGGGAGGAGGGGCCCATGGGGAAGGCGGACGGCCCGCGGGACCGGCGCCCGTGGCGCGGACCGGCGGCGGGTCAGGTGCTGCGCGGCCTGATCACCGTGCTGGGGCTGGCGATCGTGGTGTTCGGCTTCGTCCGCTACCACGATGCCTACGACGAGGGCCGGGCCTACCTCGACGCACCTGTCTGCCGTGCCACGGCCGACGGGGTGGCACAGGCGGACTGCCTGCGTCCCGAGAGCGGCCGGGTGACGAAGAAGTGGGTGGACACCGACAGCGACTCGACCTCGTACCGCCTCGCGGTTCTCCGGGAGAACGCGCCGGGCCGCACCTACACGGTCGACGAGTCGTTCTACGACGCGGTGGACGTTGGCTCGACCGTGGAACTGCGCTTCTGGCGGGGCCGGGTGGCCGAGGTCATCCACCAGGGGCACCGAACCGACCCGCAGACCGCGCCGTGGGCCCTGATGTTCCGGATCGGGCTGCTGGTCGCGGCGGGCACGGCGCTGCTGGCCGGCGGCCTGGCCGGGGCGTTCCTGAAGGCATGGAGGATCCAGACGGTGATCCTGGTCCCGCTGTTCCTCCTCACCTGGGGCGCCGGTGCGCGGCTGCTGGCCTGGCGCTGGCCACAGGCCCTCACCATGGGCCTGCCGGCGCTGGCCTGGCTGATCGCCGCCGCCCTGGCGACGGCCGTGGCCGTGGCGGCGGCGCAGGACTGAGCGGCCGCGACCGGCTCTGGGCGCAGCCGCGGGTGGTCACCCTGGGAGCGGGTCTTCACCGCCCTGCTCGCCCAGGCCGACGCCGAGGGTGACCCGGAGCGGATCGTCTCGGTCGACTCCACGATCGTGCGCGCGCACCAGAACGCAGCCTGGGCCCGCCGAAGGGGGCCCCGGCCGGGAACTCAGAGCCGCTCAGGCGCCTACGGCATGTCCGTGGAGTAGGCCCAGGCCGTCCGACCTCGGTCCACGTGAGAGGGAAGTCGGGCGGCCTGGGCCGGGGGCACCGCGTCAAGCGGGGAAGAGTCAGACCTTCACCAGGTCATACGTGCCCGTACCGTCCTGCCTGCCGCTGGAGTACTGGCGGATCAACTCCCCGTCCGCGTAGCGGTCGTGGCCCAGCATCGAGCCGGTGTACTTGTTCTGCAGGCCGATCTTCGAGCCGCCAGGTACGTCGCGGTAGATGGAGAACCGCTGGAGGTCGTCCTCCCCGCAAGGGGCCGTTGTGAGGTAGGCCTGCTCCTGGTTGGCGATGTTGGCCGGGATGGTCGCGCACCCGCCATTGCCCCAGTTCCACAGGGACGCCTCGACAACCCCGTTGCGCTCCGTCACGTTGCACAGCCGCCAGTTGTCCAGGTGGGCGCTCGTCCAGTTGGATTCGCGCAGCCGGACGCCATCGTTGGCCAGGAGCGGTGCACTCCAGTTCAGGGGCTTGCCGGGGACGTGGATCCTGTAGACGTCAGGTTGGCAGTTCAGGGCGGCCCGCGTGGCGGGCGCACTGGCCCGCGAGGTGGCCGTCTTGCCCGCTGTGCCCTTCGCTGCCGCGTCCCTGGCCGCGGTGGCCTTGGCGGAAGCCACCGGCCCTGGTGCGTGTCCGGCCCGGGGCGGGGTCTCGCAGTCCAGGAGACCCTGCGCCTTGCGCATGATGCTGTTGGCGGGCACCTTGTCCTCGCAGCGCACCGCGCCCTCTTCGAGGGTGGTGTAGGTGGTGTAGCTGCCGCTGTCCGGTCCCTCGATCCACTGCAGCGCCCAGCTGCCGTCGCCCTGTTGGACGCGGTTGCAGTTGAGGCTTCCGTAGGTGCCGGTGACCTTCTTGGTGCCCTTGTAGACGCCGTAGTAGCCGGGGTCGTTGAAGTTCCAGCTGACCGAGGTCGACTCGCTGCTGGTGGAGGAGTAGTTCACCTGTACGTTCAGGCCCAGCATCGCACCGACGGTGCCGAGGGCTTCGACGGCGAAATCGCCCTTGATCTCGCCGTTGAGGCCGACGGAGACCGAGACGGTGGTCTGGGTGCTGGTGGTGACGTTCTGGTAGCCGGTCGAGCCCGCGGTGACGTACCAGCCCTTGAAGTGGGTGATCGTCGGGGCGACTTCGGTCGACTTGATGAACGGGTGGCGCTTGCCCAGGTCGGCCGCCGTGCAGGACTGCCCGGCCTGAACGACGCCGGCGCCGGCGGCGGGGGTGGCGTCCTGGGCGGCGGCGGGGCCGGCCACGGCAACCATGGCGGCGAGCGTCGATGCAGTGGCCGTGGTGAGGGCGATCAGCCCTCTGGCCCAGCGGCCGGAAGCTCCTAAGTGGCTCATCATGCCCTTTCCTCGGCCGGGTGCCGTGACGCCCCGGGCCGGAACCCTGCCAGCTGTGTGGTGGGGAGCGGTGGTCGGTGAGGCGAATTTAGCGTCGGCAGCGATGCAGTGGCGATGACGGAATCGGACGGTCCGAGGCGGAACTCATTGCCTTTCAACGGCTATAGGAAATTCTTGACCTGACCGAGGTTCATCAGGATTTCATCGGCGGAGCTACAATCCGCCACCGCCGCCGGACAGATTGGCTGTTCGGTCGTGATTCCGCTGCCGTCACCTCGACGGCCGGCGACTGCCGGAAAGGATTTCATGGTCTGCCGGCGCGGCCGGCCGCCACCAAGCCGTCACGTATTCGGCCATCTCGCGCAGTCTGAAACCTAGGGCCTTCAACGGCCGTGGCGCTTTGACTGTTTGCGCGCCGGCGGGAACGGCCCTATGAACCATGGGGGGCAGGCGATCGCCGGCATGACAGAAGAGAATCCAGCGGGTGGCTGGCGGTGAGCTGGAAGGAGGAGCTTCGATTCCGACAGCCGATCCGGCAGCGTCCGTATGATCCCCGACCGCATCCAGCACGGGCACGGAACGCAACCAATCGGAAAACAGGGAGAAAGCGAACCGCCCTTATCAGGTTTGCATCGCAACCACGAAGGACGAGACCGAAGACCGAAGAGGCGGTGCAGGGCCCTGTCAAGGGCGACGCCGGCAGCCGCTGTCGCCTTCGGCGGCCCAGTGACGGCCGCCGTGCCCGCGCATCCTGCCGACCGCGGGGGCGCCGTCGCGAGGACGGGCGGCGGCGTGAGGCCCGAACAGGCCGAAGGACGACCACGGAAGACCAATTTATGGCCGGCTCAGACGGGCACTACGCCGGTTCGATCCCGAGCGGATTTACCTGCCACCGGAAAATAGGGGGGGACCACCTTTGAAACGCGTCAGTCGACTGCTGGCGGCTATAGCCGCACTCGCCCTCACCGCAGCCCTTCTCACCCTGGGCTCCTCACCGGCCGCCGCCGCAGGCCCCAAGCCTGCCGCGTCGGGCCCGGGCATCGAGTACACGGCCCAGCCCGGCGACGTTGCTCAGCGCAGCACGAACGGCAAGGGGACGGCGGAGATGCCGATCTTTCCCGACAACCCCGCGGGAACCGAGTGGTTGAACGACTGTCTCGGTTCGTCGGACGCCCAAAACCCAGGCGGTCGCGTCTACAACCGGTTCAGGTGGTGCCAGGAATACGAATTCAAGAACAGGTACTACAAGAAGGTGGACGGCAAGCCCGTCCTGAAGGGCACCAACACGATCAAGTTCCAGGCCGCCGCCATCGGCTACAACGACACCCGCGCCACCCGCGTCTTCTTTCGCGCCAAGACCGGCCAGGTCAACTACGACGGGTGGAACTTTCTGGAGAAGCGGACCGTCGCCCCGAACCTGAAGCTGGAAGTCACCCCCGAATGCGTTCCGGACGCCAATCAACCCACGACTGCCACGTGCGGCGTCGGGCGGTCCCCGGCGAAGATGGAATGGGCCCAGTGGAGCAACTTCCCTGACTGGGTCTACTGGGACGTCTCCTCCAGCGGTGGCGAGGGCCAGGACCAAGTCGCCTTCCACCAGTGGCGCTTCTACATGGACGGCGCGAGCCCGGGATACGAGCAGAGCACCGAGCGCGGCGAGGGCCCCCCGATCGGTATCCGCTGCGACTCGGCGGACTACTTCACGCAACGCAACAAGAGCTACCCGCACGCCTGCATCTACACCAACGCCTTCCCGGTGCTGACCTACGGCGACAACCGTCCCAACATCCGCCAGCACATCCGCGACGCGCAGAACGCCCCGGCCACCGACGGCGTCACCTACCCCAAGGAGAACCACCCCAAGAAGGTCCCCGGCAAGTGGTCGCCGACCGCCGGGTCTCGGGGCGCGCCGCTGCACCGCGTGGTGAGCCGAGGGAAGGGCGGTGCGATCGCCCTGGCGAACGAGCAGGTGAAGAAGGCGGCATGCGGACAGAAGGACGGGGCCAACCCGTGGGGCCCGGACTACAACGCCGCGACCGGTCTTCCGCCGTACAACACCTCGGTCGAGGACTGCGACGAGTACCCCTTCAGTTCCACCTACGAGGGCGCATCGTCGATCGAATGGGACTTTTCGGTGCGCAACATCGCGAACGGCGAGAACCGGGGGGCGGGCACCGATCTCGGCGACTTCTACGTCGACGACCGGATCCTGGCCTGGCCCCTGGAAGATCCGTACTGGGTGAACGTCGACTGACGTCACGCCCGGTTGATCGCCGGTGGTACAAGTGCGGCCACCGTCCCTACCTCCCCCGGGGCGGTGGCCGGATTCGGCCGGTCGGCGACCGGGGCCTTCCATGGACGAGATCGCCGATTCGTTCGCACAAGCGGGGACGCCTGCCCGAGACTGGCATGCACCCGAGAGGCGAGGAGGACGTTGATGAGCGACTGGCAGGTGTACGAGAGCGGCGAGTGGACCGTCCTGGCCAAGGATCCTGTCCCAGGAGGTAGTCGGTGAGCGCCCCCCGGTTCATCGGCCACAGGGTAGTGCTGTCGGCCGTCGTGGTGTTCTGGTGGGCTGTCAACGTGCCGTGCGCGGCGGCCGGGCTGATCGCGCTCGGCACAGCGTGGCCGATCAGCTGGCTGGCCGCGATCGTTCTGCCGACGAGCGGGATCCCCTGCGCGCGGTTGCTGCACCGGATCGACGCCTCGGGCGGCCGCACCGCAGGAAGCCGCCTGATCACGGTCCTGCTGCTGTTCGTGATGGCCGTCGGGTTCGCGGGCGTGTCCTACCCCGTCGGAAACCCGGGCCGCCTCTCCTGGTACATGACCGGCTTCTTCGCCGCGGTCGACGTCCTGGTCGCCTACCAGTTCCCGCGTGTCATCATCGCGCTCGCCCACACCCGCCCGGATCGCGGCCAGGACACGGCAGCTGCGTAGCCGGGTACTGGCCGCCCCGTGGCGCTGGCCCGTGGACACTGAGGGGGACCGGTCGCCGTCCGGGCCCCCGAGCGGGCGGCGGGCCGGTCCCCTGTCGGGGTGTCAGTGCCAGGTGATCTCGATGTGCTGGACCAGGGCCAGCAGCAGGGTGACGGCCAGTGCGGCGCCGGCGTTGGCGAGGACGGCGCCGGGCATCCGGCCGGGGTCGCGCCAGGCCGGGCGCCGTGGGCGCACCGTGGGGGAGTGCCGGGGCGTGGTGGTGGTGCGCGGTGCCGGGCGCCGGAGCCGCGGCCTTCCTCCACACAGCCCACCGCGTTGTTCGTGAACGTCATCCCGCCGTCCAGCGACACCACCGAGGACGCCGGACAGACGTCCACCGGCACCGGTCCCGTCGTCTCCGCGACCAGGGCGGCCCTTCCCTGCGAGAACCCACCGGGAACCAGCCGATCCACGGGGCACCCCCCTGGGCACCTCTGGATCCCTTCCCGCAAAGGATCTTCCATTCTTAGTCTTACCCCAGGCAATGAGGAATGGGGTCCTGGCCGGAACCGTTCCTCCGAAGCGTATGGAGAATCTGCAAATGAAGCGCGCCATATCCGGCATAATTTCTACTGCCCTGCTCGGCGGTATTCTCGTGACCGGCACTGCGGGTACAGCGTTCGCGACAGGCCAACCCGTTGGGAGCCGAGCCGTCATAACTGAGGTCAAGGACGTATCCCCCATCGCCCAGGTCGACCCGGTCGGCGAGCGGCGGTCAATGTGTCTATGGAAGCATGATGAGAACGACTGCGCATCGCTGCTGGTAAGCAAAAAGATGACTGACATGGTGAAGAATTGCCTTCTCAAGGCCGGGATCGGCGGAGCGGGGGCATTCGTTATCGGCAAGTATGTCAGCAAGGATGTTGCCAAGGATATCGCGGCAAAGGTCGTCGGCGCTGGGGCGACAGCCTGCCTGTCATCCTTCTCGTAACGGCGAGCATGCAATGGCGATCAAGATAATTGCCACGCTCGTCTGGACGGCTGGGCTCATCGGGGTTGTCAAGCTGCTGAGCGGAAACGACTTGGCGCAGTGCGCCGCCATCTTCGTTCTGAGTGGCCTCTATGCCCTGCTGATAGACAAGTTGCCCTCGCCAAGGGATCGCGACGAGGGCAACTGATCGGAACCAAGGTGCGCACTCCAGCCCCCGGCCAGAATTCGGCCGGGGGCTGGAAGAAGTTCCTGGACAGCCGGCGCAGACAGGACAGCGGGCCTCACGCTCGGCTGCCTTCTCACGGTCTATCAGGTCATGTCCGACGGCCTTCCGGCCCTCGGGGGAACGTCATCCGATCACCGCTGGAGTTTCCAGGCCAGTGCCGGCACGGCGCCGACCGGGAGGGCGAACAGGCCCACCAGGATGCGGTTGTGCAGGGTGTACGGCAGACCCGCGACCACGGGGTAGGGGAGCAGGCAGGCCGCCGCGAGGACGTCGACGACGAAGACGACGTCCGGCGGCCGCAGGGGGTGGGAACTGGTCCGATTGGCCCAGCCGGTGACGATTTCGAAGCTGGAGACAGTACGACCACTGAGGCGAGCGCGCTGGGTACGGGCGCCAGCGCGGCATGCGGGGTCGTGCCGCCGGGCCGCAACCGCGCCACGGCGACCAGGAGCCCCACGCTGAAGGCGATCGCCAGGACGGCGAGGACCCGGCCGACGGGCGTCGAGCTTGACGGCGAGGTCGGTGTCCCCGTTGCGCAGGAACGGGGAGATGTCCCAGCGGTTGGAGTCGTAGCCGAAGTTGTTGCGGTAGTAGGGGTTGCGGACGAACCTGTCAGCCGGGGGCGGCGCCGAGGGCGGCCAGGAGCGGCAGCAGCTCCGGCTTCGGGACGCGGGTACCGGTGAGGTAGAGGCTCACCGTCTGCTCGGTCACCCCACCGTACGGGCGATCCGCGCGACCGAGGCGCTGGCGGCGGTGCGGGCGGCCCGCCGGGCCGCTCTGCTGTTGGCCGTCGCCGGTTGCGGGGTTCGGATCAGTCGGCGGAAGGGCCGCCGGGGGCTGAGCAGCCGTACGACAGCAAGATCATTTGCGAGTAGGAGTGCAGGCTGACGTACGAGACCGTGTTCCTGAGAGGGATGTCGTCGTACCGGTCGGGTTCGGCGCCGCCGCAGGCCTTGTAGAGGATCCCGGAGTCGCCGCCGGGGGCGGCCGCGGCGGGTGCTGCGGCCAGCGTGCCGGTGGCCAGGAGGGTGACTGCCAGGCATGCGGTCGCGCGCTGAACGTGCCGCATCAGGACTCTGGTCACGGTCGCTCCTTCGAGGCTTGCCGGGCGCAGGCGTGTCTGCGGTTTCCGGCGCTGCCTGTCCCGTCGATCTGACGTACAGCCGATTCCATATCCCGCGGGGTCGGGGGTGGCGGTCTGCGGTCCGCCCGGTTTGGTGGTGGCGGGGTTGGCCGGGTGGCGTATCAGAAGGTCGGGGGTGGGGGCGGTGGGTGCCTTAATGGTGACTGTCGGCGATTGCCGGCCGGGGGGCCTGGTGTGGAGGACGGTGGAGCGCGGTGGGTCGATCCCTCTCTCGGGTCCTGGCGGTCGCGGCGGGGCTGGCGGTCGTGCTGGCGTCACCGGCGAGCGCGCAGGCACGGCCTCGTGCCGCGGCCGGTCATGGCAAGAAGGTGTTCACCAGTTCCGGCCAGTGGGATCCGCCGGAGGACGTCACGCAGGTCACCGTCTACCTGTGGGGGGCGGGTGGCGGGGGCGGCGGGGGTGGGGGCGGGTCGGGGTCCTTCCTGCGATGCTCCATCGACATCTCCGAGTATTCGCCCACCACGCGCTTCCACGTCACGGTGGGTACCGGGGGTGGGGGTGGGGCGTCCGGCCGTGGTGGGGTCGGCGGAAAGGGCGGAGTCAATCTCGCCGCCGGCGACGGAAGGACCGGCTGGACGGGCGGCGGTGGCGGACGTGCCGAAGCGGCCTCTGCCACGTCCTTCGATGACTCGATACCCAACACGGACGACTTCACGCCGGTCGTGAGCGCCGGATCGGGTGGTCCCGGTGGCGGTGGCGGCGGCGGGGCGGGGGGCCACGGTGGGAGCGAGGACGGCGGGGTCTCCGGTCCGGGCGCGGCAGGCGGGGCCGGTGGTGCCCGGGGTACTGGGGGTGGCGGGGGTCTCGTCCTCACCGAGGGGAAGAGCTGCGGGAAGGCCGTTGAGGGGCGGGCCGGCACGCCCGGGAATGCGGGTGACGGCGGAGGCGGGGCGGGTGTCAGGGTGAACAACGGGAATGGGGGCATGCCCGGCGGCGGCGGACCGGGCGCGGCCGGAGGCGGCGACAGGACCGTCACGCTGCCCGACGGCACCACCTACACCGTCCCCGTGGCCATCGGTGCGGGCGGTGAGGCGGCGTCCGGCGGCCACGGCGGCCTCCTGACGCACGTCGGAGCCAAGCCCGGTAACCCCGGCCATGGAGGAGAACGTGGCGGCACGGGCGGCAACGGCCTGGTGGTCATCGCCTGGTAGCCGGCACACCACACGACGGCCGCTCGCCCGCCCGCCCCGGCTCCGCCCCTATATCGGCCCGGGGCGCTCCGTCGCCGCATCACGGTCCGGGGCCGCGACGGCGGGGAGGGTTATTGGATGGTGGCCTGGACCTGGGTGGGGTCGAGGGGGATGAGGAAGTCGAGGACGTAGGTCTCGACGGTGGTGGAGGCGAGGCCGGCTTGCTGGACGGCGGCGGGCTGCTGGGCCATGAGGGCGGCGGCGGTGTTCAGCTTGGCCTCCAGGGCGGCCTCGTTGGTCGGGCTGATTGCCGAGATGCTGTCGATGGCGACCTGTGCAGCTGCGCTCACCTGGCCGCCGGCCTGGGTGCCAACCTGCACGGTGCCGTCGCATTCCTCGCCGTTGCTGGTGCGGTTGCAGGTGAACCCGCCCGTCGTGGTGGCGCGGTCTGCGGTGGCGGGCGGGCCGAGGGTGGCGGCGGAGGCGGGGAGGGCGGTGGCGGCTGCGATCAGGACGGCGGTGGTCAGGGTGGCCGCAGTGTGCTTCGTGCCCATGGCGGGCTCCTTACGGGTTGGACGGCGGGGTCCGTTTCCCTGCATGGAGGAGGGTAGGCGCGGTGCGCGGGTCCGGCGAGGGAGGTTCGGGCCGTTTCGGCGATGGTTCGGCCTCAGTCGACGTACCGCGGACACCCCAGCCCGCTGAACCGGTCCCCGGTGCCGAGGTGGTGGGCCCGGCGGGGTGGCGTCAGAGTTCGTCCAGCGTGCCGTAGTACACGTCTTCGGCGGCCCAGAGGTCCTCCTGCGCGGGCGTTCCCTGCTCGCATTTGCCGACGGCTTCGTTGAACACGTGGCGCGGCTGACACTGGTAGTGGACGGTGGCCAGCTGGCCTCTCGTGACGGGCCCGCACACGTAGTACTGGGTGGGGTCGGAGGGGTCCGGGTAGGAGCCCGGCCCGAGCCGCTCGCAGTTCGGGGTGCCGTCCAGGACGTTGGCCTGGGCCGGGGGCGCGGCCGCGACGAGGCCCGCCAGGGAGAGCGCGGTGGCGGCGAGGCGGCCCGCCATGGGCATGGGCATGTGTTCAACACCAATCCGGGGTCGATCGGGCCGCCCGCGGTCGACGGCCGGCACGGCACCACCCACTCTCCGCCCGTCCGGCGGGCCCGCAATCGCTCCTGGGCTGTCCGGACGACCCGGCCGCGGGGCCGCGGCCCGTGGTGACCTACCGGTCCTGCGCGATCGCCTCGATGAGGGAGCGCTGGACGACCACCGTCCGGGAGATGCTGTCCGCCCAGGTCTGGTGCCCGGCGTGGACGACTGGGCGCAGGAACCCGAACCCGGGGTGGAGCGCGTCCAGGACGTGCAGCACGCCCCGCAGGATGGCGCGCGGGGCCGGCCGGCTGACCCGCGTCGCCGGGGCTGGGCGGGCGATACTTCCTGACACCGCCTCGGCCCGGCCCGGGAAGCCCCGCTGTGCCGGCCCGTACACACTGAGGGGACCGATCCTCGTCCGGGCCCCCGAGCGGGCGCCGGTCCCGGTCCGCCGTCGTGCCCGGCCCGCGGGGGTGGGGGTTTCCCTGGCGGGCCGGGGGTACGGGGAAGGCGCTGGCCGCTGTGCTGGTGGTCGGCGCCTTCGGTGTCCTGGCCCTGCTGCCGTCGCCGTCGCCGTCGCCGCCGTCGGGGGTCATCCCGTGGAGGTGCTGGAGCTGGGTGCCTTCCGGGTGGTGGCGGCGGGCGTGCCGTCGTCGAAGACGATGGTGAGCTGGGCTCCGGTGGTCGTGGCCGTCTGCTGCGCCGCGGTGGCCGCGTTGTTGCCGTCGGGGTCGGGCTGCGCACCGGTCGTGGCGTCGGGGGTTGGCGGTGGCGGCGTGTTCGCGGGAGGAGGCGTTGGAGAGCGCGGAGGCCGGCGGGCGGATCCAGGCCCAGGTGACCACGCAGGCCGCGCGGATCACCGACCTGGTCGAGGGCGCCCCCGACGGCCGGCCGGTCACCGTCTACGCGACCTACGCCTTGCTGGAGCGGATCGTCCAGGCCCACCGGCAGTTCCGGCTTCCGGCGTGGGATCTGGTGGTGGTGGACGAGGCGCACCGCACCGCCGGTTCCGAGGGCAAGGCCTGGGCCGCCGTCCACGACGACGACCGAGTCCCGGCCGCCCGCCGGCTCTACTTCACGGCGACGCCGCGGATCGCGGACGACCGCACTGCGCGGGACGGCCTGGCCGACCTCACGACCGACACCGCGTCCGCGGACGACGCCGAGGTGCTGCCCGTGTTGTGCTCGATGGACGACGACACCGTCTTCGGCCCCACCGTGTTCGCCTGGACGCTGGGGCAGGGCATCGAGCACGGCTACCTCGCCGACTACCGCGTCCTGGTCCCCGTCGTCACCGACGAGGACCTGCGCGACCTCCTCAACCTCCCCGCCGTCGCCGACCTGCGCTTCCAGCGCACCAACGAGGAACTCCTGCGCCTCGCCCTCCAGATCGCGGTGCTGCGCGCGGTCGCCGACCTGGAACTGCGCCGCGTCATCACCTTCCATTCCCGGGTGTCCGGGGCGCGGGAGTTCGCCGACACCCTGCCCGCGGCCGCCGGCCTGCTCAAGGACGCCGACCGGCCCGAGCGGGTGACCGCCCTCGCCGTCGCCGGTACCGACCGGCTCAAGGACCGCCGGGCCGCCTTCGCCACGTTCAAGGCCTCCACCGGTGAGGACGGCGAGCAGTGCTGCGTCATCTGCAACGCCCGGCTGCTGACGGAGGGGATCGACGTGGCCGCCGTCGACGCGGTCGTCTTCGCCGACCCCAAGTCCTCGGTGATCGACATCGTCCAGGCGGTGGGCCGGGCGCTGCGTCAGTCCTACCGGCAGGGCAAGGTCTCCTGGATCGTCATCCCGGTCTACCTGCCGACGCCGGAGGTCGGGGACGACACGGCGGCCGCGGACCCGGCCGAGGTCCGCGACGCCGGGGAGGCGGTGAAGGCCGAGGCCGACGCCGGGATCGAGGCCTCCTCGTTCCGGACGATCTGGCGGGTCCTGCGCGCTTTGGCGGCGCACGACGCCCGGGTGGTGGGCCGGATCACCGAGCTGCGCGCCCACCGCGCCCAGCCCGAGCTCACCACCGCGGCCGAGGCCTCCGCCGAGGGTGCCGCCGGGCCGGGGGAGGGCGGGCAGCCGGCGGTGGAGCAGGGGTCGGTGGTGGACTGGCTGCGGATCGACGCCCGCCGGCACGCCGGGGCGATCCTCCAGACCGTCAAGCTGCGGGCGTTCAACCCGCGGGCGGTGGAGTGGCAGCGCATGCACGCCGTCGCCACCGCCTTCCACCTGGAGCACGGCCACCTCGACCCCACCGACAAGACCACCCACGCGGGGTTGGTCTCCTGGCTGGACCGGCAGCGCCACCTGAACGGCCAGCACCTCCTGGACGCGGCCCGGGTCTCCGAGTTGGAGGCGCTGGGGATGATCTGGTCGAAGCACGCGAACGCCTGGGAGCGCGGCCACGCCTACGCCCGTGCCTGGGCCGCCCGCCACGGCCACCTCGCGATCCCGGCGACGGAGAAGCTGGACGGCTATGCGGTCGGCGCCTGGATGCGCCGCCAGCGCAGGGCCGACAATCTCACCCCCGACCAGAGCGGCGCGCTCGACGGGCTGGACGAGCTGTGGCGCCTGGAGCCGGACTGGAACCGCTCCTACCGCCGCCTGCTCGCCTACCTGGAGGCCGGCGGCACCCTTGGCGGCCCGGCGAACCGTACCGGCCTTGGAGGCGATCCGGCGTTCCGCCCCGGCACGTGGCTGCGCAAGCAGGCGACGGCCCGCACCGACGGCAAGCTGACCGGGCAGCAGACCGCGCTCCTGGACGCGCTCACCCGGCACGCCGAGACCGTCACGGGCTGACCCGCACTGAACGCCCCCGCCGGCCCGGCCCGGCCCGGCCCGGGCCGGGCCGGCCCACTTCCCGGAGGAGACGAGTGACGATCCCCGCCACCCAGCCGCCCAAGGTCTCCTGGTACGCCCAGTGGGAGGAAGGGGTGGAGGCGGGCTCCTTGGTGTGCTTCGCGCGCCCCCGGTGAACTGCGTGCACGAAGGGAAGGTTGCCGGAGACCGGAACAACCGGGCAAAGGCGCCGGGCTCGCCTGCCGAGTGGGGCCCGCCGAGGAGAGGAGAGGCGCATGACCACCAAGAAGGTGCTGGGGACCGTGGCCGCGGTGCTGGCCCTGACGGCCTTGCTGCCCGCCGCGGGCACCGCCGAAGCCGCGACGTGTCGGGGGGACGCCTGCACGGGCAAGAACCCGAAGTCGACGGGCTGCGGTGATGACGCGAAGAGCTTCAACCCCCCGGCCGCTGTCACCCCCGCCGGCGGCGGCCCCACCGCCGAACTGCGCATGTCCCCCAGCTGCAGCGCGGCGTGGGCCCGCATCGAGAAGGCCAACGGCAACTGGCGCTTCAAGATCGAGATCAAGGACGGGAAGTCCTACATCGAGAACGCCTCCCCCGACTTCCAGGCGTACACCCCGATGGTCGGTACCAGCAACGCCTACCGGGTCTGCGTGGAGCAGTACGACGGCGTGGGTGGCAGCTGGTCCTGTACCGCCTGGCACTGAACCGGGAACGCGAGGCGATGGAGTAGCCGGCCGCGGGCTGCCCGGCGTTGGGGATGATCTGGTCCAAGCACGCCAACGCCTGGGAGCGCGGCCACGCCTACGCCCGCGCCTGGGCCGGCCGGCACGGCCACCTCGCGATCCCGGCGACCGCGAAGCTGGACGACTACGCGGTCGGCGCCTGGATGCGCCGCCAGCGCAAGGCCGCGGGCCTCGCCTCCGTCCAGGCCGCCGAGCTCGACGGCCTGGACGAGCTGTGGCGCCTGGAGCCGGACTGGAACAGGTCGTACCGCCGCCTGCTCGTCCACCTCGCCGCTGGCGCCACCCTCGACGGCCCCGCCAACCGCACCGGCCTCGGCGACGACCCCACCTTCCGGCCCGGCACCTGGCTGCGCAAGCAGGACAAGGCCCGCACCGAGGGCAAGCTGACCGACCACCAGGCCGCGCTCCTGGACGCACTCACCCGCACGCCGAGACCGTCACCGGCTGACCCATCTCCCCGACCATAGGGGCTCCATCGTGAACGAAAGAGCGGCGCGATGGATGCTTCCATGTGAATCCTTGGGTGCGGTGGCCTCCCGCGTCGCATGAGGCGTAGGGACCGGCTCCGGAAGCCTCCTTCGGATGTGTACGTGGCGGTCGGGTGGTCGATGATGTTGTCGGGGGAAGTCCTGCCGGGTCCGGCAGGGGTGGTTTCCGGGGAGAGTGGAGTTGTCGGTGGGGGGCGGGGGAGAACCGTGGGACAAGGGTTTGTCGGCGAAGGACCGTTTTGAGTACTGGCGGGACGTGCTGGCGAAGTCGCGGGAGTGTGAGACGACCAGTGCTCAGGCGGACAGCTTCGAGGCGGACTTGCGGTGCGCGGAGCTGGGGCCAGTGGTGCTGATGGGGTCGTCGTTCCCGTCGGCGCGGTTCCGGCGCACCGGGCAGATGATCCGGCGTTCGGACCAGGAGTTGTACCACCTGACCCTGCTCGTCTCCGGGAGCCACGGGCTCAGGCGCGGACGTGACCAGGTGGAGACGTTCCACGTCGGGGACCTCGCCCTCATCGACAGCTCTACCCCGCACGACGTGCGGATGCTCGGGGACCGGACCTCTGACGGGGCAGGCCTGAAAGTCACCGCCATCGGTATCGACATTCCTCGGTCTCTGTTGCCGGTGCCCGGTCCTCTGGTGCGTGATCTGCTGGGCCGGAGGTTCTCCGCGAGTGAGGGTTCGGGCGCGCTGCTCACGCAGTTCATGCTGGGGCTGGAGCGTCAGGCCCTGACGTTGGGGCCTCCGGAGGCCTCCCGGCTCGGGGAGGCCGTCGTCGACCTGACGGCGGCCTGGGTCGCCCGGGAACTCGACGCCGTCGCCGTACTGCCGCAGGAGGTCCGGTCGCGGGCCCTGATGGAGAACGTCCGCAGGTTCATCCGGCACAACCTCCACGACCCCGGCCTGACCCCGGCCGTGATCGCCGCCGCCCACCACATCTCCGTCAGCCACCTGCACCGCGTCTTCACCCGCGAGTCGCACGGCGAGACCCTCGCCGCGGCGATCCGCGCCCAACGACTGAGGAAGGCCCACCGCGAACTGGCCGACCCCGCGCTGCGCACCGTACCGGTGCACGCCGTTGCCACCCGCTGCGGCATCCCGCGGGCTGCCGAGTTCAGCCGGGCCTTCAGGACCGCCTACGGGCTCTCGCCGCGTGAGCACCGCCGCCGGGCCCTGGCCGGGCCCGGCGACGCGTAGCCGCAGATCGTACGGACCGTCGAGCGCGGCGTCCTGCCGCGCTCGACAGACTGCAGGCCGTCTGCGGTGATTCAGGCAGAAATCTTTTGCCGTATCACCGTTGTCGCTGGTCCGGGTGGATCAGATGTCCCAGTACTGGTCCTGGAAGTAGCCGCAGGTGGTCTGCTTGGCGGGGTTTCCTTCTTCCGTTCCCTGGACCAGGAGGCACTTCTTGCTGTGGTAGTTGACCCACCACGTGGAGTTGGCGCTGAGCCTGTGGGCGTACCACTTCTGGTCGTCCAGCCCCGTGCAGGTGTACTGGTAGACGGGGGCGCCGTCGTCGTACCCCTGGGCGGTGAGGCACTGGCCGCTGTAGTCGTTCCTGATCTCGGTGAGGGCACCCGAGTCATTGAGGTGCCAGCTCTGGTCTTGGAAGTTCCCCCAGGTGGTCTGGGTTGCCCGTGAGCCGTAGGCGCCGCTCGCCAGGACGGCCAGGCACTTGTTGCTGTTCTGGTTGCACAGCCCGTAGTGGCCGGGCGGGTTGACGACGTCTCGAATGGAGACGCCCGTGGCCGACGCGCCGGTCACGGGAAGAAATGCGGCAGATGCGACGAGAGCCGCCATGACAAAACCGATCCGCTTGACTGTCATGAGTTCCTCTTTCGTTGGTTTTCGGAAATTCCGCAGGGTGCATTCCTTCGGCGAAATACCGCAGGGGGCCATGTGGTGCGCCACTGATCTCAGGCCGTGGCATTCCCCCGGGGTGTCAGAGCCAGCCGCGGTGGGCGGCTTTGATGCCGGCTTCGAAACGGCTGCCGGCGTTGAGGCGCTCCATGATCGAGGACATGTGGCGGCTGACGGTGCGGGTGGAGATGCCGAGGCGCTGGCCGGCGGTGTCGTCGGTGAGGCCGGAGCCGAGCAGGCGCAGCAGTTCGCGTTCGGTGGGGGTGAGCCCGGTGCGGGGGTCGTCGGGGTGGGTGGCGCCGAGCGGGACGGCGGTGTGCCAGGTCTGCTCGAAGAGGTCGAGCAGCGCGGAGAGGATGCCGGGCTCGGTCACGTACAGGGCGCCCTTGCGGTTGTCCGCGGGGTCGACCGGGATGAGCGCCTGGCTGCGGTCGATGATGACCATGCGCGGTGGGATGGTGGCGGCGGTGCGGACCTCGCCGCCCTGGCTGAGCAGCCAGTGGGCGTAGGTGGCCACGTGCGGCTGGCTGCGCGTGGACTCCTGGTAGAGGGTGCGGATCGCGATGCCGCGCGCGAGGGCCTCGGAGTCGGTGACGCGGCTGGCGGCGAGGTCGTGGGGCAGCTGGTCGCCGGGCTGGCTGCCGAGTGCCTCGGTGGTGGCGCTGCGGCCCATCCGTTCGAGTCTGGCGTGGATGGCGTCCATGCCCAGCAGGCGTTCGCCGTGGGCGGTGCGGTGTTCGGCGCGGTCGGCGACCATGCGGGTGACGGCCGCCCTGGAGGCCGCCAACGCGGCCTGCCGGGAGGCGAGTTCGGCTTCCTGGATGGCGAGGATGTCGGCCAGGCCGATGTCGGGGCTGACCGCGCGCAGCTCGCCGGGGCGCTGCGCGGAGGCCCGTACGAGGGTGAGGCGGCTGAGCTCCTCGAGGTGCTCGTGCACCTCGACGGGGCTCAGGCCGCAGCCGGCGGCGATCTCGTCCACGCCGTGGGTGGGGTGGTCGAGCATCGCCTGGTACACGGTGGTGGCTCCGGCGGTCAGGCCCAGTACTTCCAGCATGTCGCGCCCCCCGGCACTCGTCGGCCGCCTCCCGGGCGGGCGGCCAGGCGCATCCAAACAGAGGCGCGACGGCCCGTTCAAGGCTCGAATCGAGGCGTTCGGTGGGATTTGCGGGTTCTTGAGAAGGCTCCTTGATACTGCGTGCTCATATCTGAGCATGCAAAGCCAAGAAAACTTGGCATGGTCTCGTCATGATGTCGGGAGTCCGCCAGGCGACTGGGCGCCAGCGGGAAGCCCTTCCGGCGCCACGGGCGAGCGACGAGAGTAGTGATCGCCGCCAGGAAGGCCCGACAGGGAACGATCCGGGGCGGCAGCCGGACAGGGCGTCAACCGCGGGACGCCCCAACGGATCGGCACACCTCTCCCGTCCATCCCAGAAGGGCCCCGTCATGATCCGTACCCGTATCGCCCAGGCCGCCGCGGTCGCCGCCGTCTCGCTCACCGCCCTCCTGGCCGCCCCGGCCGCCTTCGCCGCCGCCGACCCGGCCACCACCGTCACGACC
This sequence comes from Kitasatospora sp. NPDC059146, assembly GCF_042786665.1. NCBI lineage: Bacteria > Bacillati > Actinomycetota > Actinomycetes > Kitasatosporales > Streptomycetaceae > Kitasatospora > Kitasatospora sp. NPDC059146. The sequence goes on from NZ_JBHZCY010000071.1 coordinate 31,864, forward strand.
ACGACCACGGCCACCGGCTCCGACAGCATCGGCTGGGGCGGCACCCCCACCGCCGCGCCCGCCTCCACCGACAGCATCGGCTGGGGCGGCTGAACCCGCCGGATGGACATCGTCTACGCCAGCCTGAAACGCCGACAGCCCGCTGCGGTGGCCGGGGCGACCGGAGCAGCCGAGGCAGCCGAAGCCGTCGACGCCCTCTGGGCGCACGCCGAGCCCGCCGACGGACTCCAACACGCCAGCGCACAGCCCGCCGACGACCGCATCGACCTCCTGCTCTACCTACTCAGCCGCGGCCCTTCCGACCCGCCCGGCCAGCTCGACCCCGCCGCCGTCCGCGCGTACGGCCTGATCGCCCGCAGCCACCGCACCTCACCGACGCTCCTACAGCGCTACCTGCCCCCGGAGCCCCCGCGAGCCACGGACCACACCGCCCGGTGACGGCCGCGCCGACGGCATCCGCCACACCCACGGGCTGCAGACCTCCTGCCCCGCACTGACCGCACCACGCCCCCGGCCGTCACGTGACGGCCCGCACCGGCCAAGTGCACTGCCTGACCTCCCGGAGCCGCAGGTGAGCGCCGCTCACCCGTCCAAGGCCCCTGCTCCGCTGCCGCCGCCGCGCCGTACGGCCCGCGACGACGCTCACCGAACTTCCTGGCTCCGTCGGCCATGGCACCGCCGTGCCCGCCGGAGCACCACCGACCGTTCAACCCGCCATCTCTCACCCAGGAGTACCCGCCATGTCTACGCCCATCTCCCGTCGCGCTGCCGCTCTCGCCCTCGCCACCGCGATCGTGCCGGTCAGCCTGGCCTTCGGCGCCTCGTCCGCCCACGCCAGCGTCGGCTCGAACATCGTGAGCATCGCCCAGGCCAACAACTACAAGATGGCCTGCTCGACCAACAGCGCCGGCACCACCGGCTTCAACTCCAGCTGCACCGGCGGCCCCGAGAACTGGTGCGCGGACTTCGCCAAGTGGGTCTGGGCACAGGCAGGGGCCAACGTCTCGGGCCTTGACCCGAGGGCCGGCAGCTTCGGACAGTACAACGGCGGCCTCCACAGCACCCCGCACGTCGGCGACGCGGTCGTGTTCAACTACGACGGCGCCGGCTACGCCGACCACGTCGCCATCGTCACGGAGGTCGGCAACGGCACCATCAAGTCCATCGGCGGCAACGAGGGCGGTCAGCGCGGCAACTGGGCCGCGACCTCGCACGTCCGGGTTGACGGACCGTACAGCTCGGCACTCGGCTACAGCTCTTACATGGGCCAGTCGATCAGCGGCTACGTCTCCCCCATCGGCGGGACCGACAACGCCCCGGCGCCCGCCCCCGCCCCGGCCCCCGCAGCCAAGGACGTCACCAACCTCTTCGCGATCGGCGCGGGCGGCACCGTCTTCAACGCCAACGCCGACTTCGCGGCCGGCGCCTGGAGCGCCTTCCAGCAGGTGCCCGGCAACTCCGCTATCAAGCAGGTCTCCGCCACGGCGGTCGGCAGCACTGTGCACCTGTTCGTCATCGGCTCCGACAACACCGTCTACACCGCTGACGGCAACTACGCCACCGGTACCTGGAGCGCCTTCCAGCAGGTGCCCGGCAACTCCGGTATCAAGCAGATCACCGCCACGGCGGTCGGCAGCACTGTGCACCTGTTCGTCATCGGCTCCGACAACACCGTCTACACCGCTGACGGCAACTACGCCACCGGTACCTGG
>NZ_JBHZCY010000071.1:33674-42886 GCF_042786665.1 Kitasatospora sp. NPDC059146
GAGCGCCTTCCAGCAGGTGCCCGGCAACTCCGGCATCAAGCAGGTCTCCGCCGTCACCACCGGCACCACGGTGCGCCTGTTCGCCATCGCCGCCGACAACACCGTCTACAACGCGAACGCCGACTACGCCGCCGGCACGTGGAGCTCCTTCCAGCCCCTGCCCGCCAACAGCGGCATCCAGCAGATCACCGCCAACGCCGTGGGCAACACCGTCCACCTGTACGCGGTCGGCTCCGACAGCCGGGTCTACAACGCGAACGCCGACTACAACACCGGGTCGTGGAGCGCCTTCCAGCAGGTGCCCGGCAACAGCGGCATCCAGCAGATCGCCGCCACCTCGGGCGCCTGATCCTGCGGGAGCATCCGCCCCGGAACGGCTCCCGAAGATCCGGAGTCGGCAGGCCACCGGCCCGGCCCAGGGATTCACTCCCCGGGTCGGGCCTTGCGCGTCCTGACCACAGCGGAAACCAACGGGCGCCAGCCCGTCCGGGTGGGAGGCCTGCTATACCCACTCCACCCCGTGCTCGGCGAGCTGCGCGAGCTGACCCGCGGCCAGCTTCGCCCGGCGGGCCTTCTGGTTATTGAGCCAGGTGCCCAGCGCGAACTGCGACACCACCACCTGCTCCTCGCCACCGGGGCCGGCCTCCACGGCCTCCACCGGCTCCTTGTGCGGGCGGGTCACCCGGGAACGACGCTCCCGTCCGACGAACTGGGCGAGCGCGGCCAGACCCTGGGCGAACCGGTCGCCGCGGGACACCTTCGGCTTCGCCTCGGCGGCGCCCTTCGCGGCCACCAGCTCCTGGTCCTCCTCGATGCCGATCGCCGCCAGCAGGTCCCGCAGGCCCAGCCTGCGCCGAAGCCCTCCGGCCCGGCGTTCCCTTGGACCCTGCCCTTCCCCGCGCCGCTTCCCCCGCCGCTGCCGCAAGTCCCCGCGGTCTATACGCCGGTCAACCCGAACGTGCAGATCCGCACCCCGGTTGCACCGCCGAACCCGCCGATGCCGGGCGACCCCCCGCTGACGCCCACCGGGCTGGCCGCGTGGGAGGCCGGCGCGACGCCGCACGCCGCCCTCACCCAGCACCCCCACCACCCCGACCACGCCCAGGACGAGGACGACGACCAGGACGACGGGCTGCTCGGCGACGTCCCCAGCCGGGTCCGCCGCCGGGCGGCCGGGATAACCCTGGAGAACCTCCAGCAGGCCCTCTACACCGCCCTCGACCGCGCCGGCCTCTACGCGCTCACCGACGCCGACCACCAGGCCGTCCGCGACCTCACCCACCACCTCGATCCCGACATGCTGCGCCAGGTCGTGAGCTGGCTGGAACGCACCCGCACCGCCGCCCTCGCACTGCGCGGCGAGCAGGTCCCGCCCACCCGTCCGAGGGTGCGCCGCAACCGGTTCTGACCCTTCCTCACGGCATGTGTGGGGGCCACCACGAGTTGCCCCTGCCAGTCAAAGTGCCATGCCCGCAAAGCGATTGGACGTAGAGCCTGTCGGTATGGCTTCTTGTCACCATGGCCTCTTCCTCGTACGGTTCCCTCAGCCTTCCCGACGTCCTCGCGCACGTGGACCGGGGTAAGCGCACGGCCGTCTGTCCCCACCCGGAGTGCGGTGTCGGGGTAGCGATGACCCTCAAAGACTCCCGGCAGGTCGGCCCCAAGCCGTCCAGTGTGTCGTCGGTGCATCACCCGCTGGTGGTGCGCGAGGAACTCTGGGCATGCGCCCTGTGCGGGCGAGGCATCATCGAGCTGGTGGTCCTGGAGCAGGGGGACGGGGTCGAGCCGGACAAGGCGACCGAGCTGTGGCGTAAGCAGGTCTGGCCCGAGCTGCTGCCGCGCGAGCTGGACCAGGCGGTGCCCGCCCCCGTCCGCAGCTTCTACGAGGAGGCGTCCCGCGCGGAGAACGCCGGATCGCTCCGCCTCGCCGGCGTGGGCTACCGTGCCGCCGTCGAGGAGGTCTGCAAGGACAAGGGCGCCGTGGGCGGCACCCTGTACGCGAAGATCGCGGACCTCGCCTCCAAGGGACTCGACCAGGACGTCGTGGACGCCCTCCATGCCGGGCGCGCGGTCGGAAACGACTCGATCCACCACAACCTGGCGTACGCCCCCGAGGAGATCGCCGACCTGGCAGAGATCATCAAGGAGGCCGTCGAGGCTCTCTACGTGCAGCCCGCCAAGCGCGCCCAGATGGCAGCTGCTCGGGCGCAGCGCAGCGCGGCAGCCAAGCTTCCTGCGCAGCAGCCAGCGACCTCCGCGGGCCCCTGACGGCTTTACCCTCCGAGCAACCGCCAGCGGTGAACAGCCGCCGCACCAGGCTTGCTTTAACGAAGGCGCCGGCCACCATCAGGGGGCCGGCGCCTTGCGCTGTGCGTGCCGTCAGTACCCGCTCCCGTAGAGGCGCTTGTCCCACTCGCCGGGCCAGACCCACTCGTACATCACCCGCCGCGCCCAGTAGCACCGGTTGATACCACGCAGGCGCTCGTCGTAGGACTCGACCGGGCTCGTCGACAGCGCGTTCCAGCGGTCCCGCCAGTACCCGTCAGCCTGGCGGAACGCGAAAGTTCCCCGGGCCTTCCGCATGTCGGCGAACGTCGTGGACGCCTCGACCTCCCGCTGGAGCTCCAGATACAGGCTGCGCCGCTGCGAGTGGGTGGTGGATTCGGCGAGGTCGCCGAGTGCGGCGACGATCGTTGCCCGGCCCTCGGCGAGGATCTCCTCGGCGGTCGGGGGCGGTGGCAGGAGGGAGGGCCTCTTGCGGACGGCGGCGACGGCGGCCTGGTGGTTCTCGCCGGTCTCGGCGGCCCGGGCCTGGGCGGCGTTCTTCCGGGCGTGGTTCTTGACCATCGGGTGTCCTTGCTGGTGGCCGGCCCGCGATCCGGGCCACTGGACGGCACCGAGACAGTCTGCTGTGAGGCGGGCGTTGATGCGGGGCACCGTCAGGACGTTGGTGCTGCCGGTCGCGGCCGTCAGCGGTCCGGGAGCGACACATCGAGCGGCCCGCCAGCAGGGTACCGGGACGGCCGGCACCGTCGGGCCGACTTCGCCTTGTGGCGCGCTGCTTCGTCGTCGGCACCGCTGTCCACAGCCAACCTCGGCCAGGGCGGCGCCATGATGATGACGAAGAAGGCCACAGCGCCCTGCCAGGCCCACGGCGCCAACGGCTGGGGTAACTGCCCGGTGGCAGAGCTGCGCACCGGCCAGACACGGCTCGTGGCGCTGCTGGAGCAGTACGCCGACGGCCCGCTGAACCTGGACTACCGGTTCAGCCCGGACAAGACCACCCAGCGGGTGCTCCGTCCCGGCTGCTTTGAAAGATCTTGTCGATTGATCATGTGTTGACCATTGGACTTGCAGAATCTGGGACTTCAGATCATGGATGTCTGACCTGCGGTTTTACTGCGGTGATCGACTGTCCAGGGCTTGCGGCCTGTGGCTTTGCAGAATCTGGGACTGCTGCCCAGTTCGGTCGGGAAAACCGAAAGGTATGAGGATGGGATCGCCTCAATGCTGTTGATCTTGATTCGGCGGGACGATCACCTGGACCCCTCCTCATGTCGGCTGCGGGCTGCCGCTGGTTTGGCCGACTCGGCTCGGGTGTTCGCAGAGGGCTGGTTCAGTCCATGGTGAACGGCTTGCCGTCGAGGGTGAGGATCTTCGGGTCGGTGCCCAGGCCTGTCAGGAGGAGTACTTGGGGGCTGCTGGCGCCGTGTGCTGCGTCGCCTTGGAGTTGCTTGTCGATGGCGTCGATGGTCGCCTGCTTCCAGGCGTTCTTGGGGGTGGCCAGGACCAGGTGCGGCCGGACGGTGTGTGGCAGGCTCCGGAGATCGGGGTGCCGGTCCTGATGGTCGAGGTCGACCGCTCCACCATGGCGCCGGAGCGGGTCGCGGCGAAGTTCACCGCCTACCGCGAGCTGTTCCGTACCAAGGTGAAGAGCACCGATCCCGCGCTGGCCGAGCAGGACCCGGCCGACTGCACGGTGCACTGGTGGCGCCGCACCTACCCCGGCCCCCACACCCGGCCCGGCTACCCGCCGGTCGCCCTGGTCGTCAGCGGCGCCGGGCCCGTCGCCCTGGCAGGCCGCCAGGAGGCCGTGGCGGACCTGTCGGCCGAGTGCTGGCGCGGCACCGGGTGGACCGTGACCCAGGATGACAACGACGGCGACGGCTGGCGCGAGTACGACGACGTCGTGCCCGTCCTCGCGACCACGCTGGAGCTGCTGGCCGAGTACGGCCCTCTCGGCCCCGTCTGGTGGCGCTACGGCCGCCCCGGCCGGCACTCCCTGCTCGACGCCCTGGAGAACCCGGACAACCGCGCCGCCTACAACCAGCGCCAGAAGGCCCGGGAGAAGAAGGCCCGCCAGGAGCACCGAAAGTGGATGCGCACCCTCGCCTGCGCTGACTGCGGCAACGTCCCGAAGAAGGAGAGCACCTGGCACTACGACCCCGACGGCAACCGCGTGGAGTGGACCCGCCAACCCGGCGACCGCTGCTGGACCTGCCACCAGGAACGAGAGGAACGCCTGGAGCGGGAGGCCCAGGAGCAGCTGGAAACGGCCCGGGCGGCGAACGCCGCGCTGCGCCCGTGCTGGACGTGCCGGGGCTCGATCGGGGGGAAGGAGGGCTCGAAGCTGGAGCTGACCGAGAAGGCCGGCCCGGATCGGCTGGAGTGCCCGCAGTGCGAACAGGACCGCGCCGTCAAGGACTTGGGCCCGCTGGTGCTGCCCGCCCCGACCAAGCGCGAGCAAGTGGCCGCGCTGGTCTCCACTCCAGACGATCAGTGGTGGGAGGAGCGGGTGTTGCACGGGAGGCTCTACCCGGCGAGGGGCCGTCCGGTGTGACCCGTGGTGCCGGGCTGGGAGGGGTGCCGGTGCCCGGCCGCCGTGGTGGCCGGCCGGGGCTTGTGGCTGTGCCCGGTTCGGAGGGCCGGGGGCGGGGCGCGGTCCGGGCGTTATGCGGGGGTGGTCTTCCAGCGCGTGTTCGGGGCGGGGGTGTCGTCGGTGAGGACGAGGCCGAGGGAGTGGCCGGCGTCTTCCTTGGGGTAGGCGGCGACGGACGTCTGCGTGCTGTGGCCCTTGAAGGTGTGGCCGGAGACGACGACGAACTCGCCGCGGAACCGGGAGTTCTGGAGGGTGAAGTCCTGGGCGGTGTTGCCGGGCTCGCAGGGCAGGGTCTGCAGGAACATCAGCCTGCCGTCGGGGACGGCCTGGAGGCACTTCTTGGGGTAGGCGGCGGGGTGGATGCGGTGGGCTGCGGCGTCGATGTTCCAGGTCTGCCAGGGCTTGTGCTTGTCGGTGCAGGGGCGGGTGGTGACGCCGTAGGGCTGGGCGTTGCCGGTGATGGTGTTGACGAAGCCGGAGCCCTCCACGGTCAGGTACTGGCCGTGTTCGACGTTCTGGATGAGCTGCCCGCCGCCGGCGGCGTGTGCCGGGGTGAGGGACAGGGGGCCGGCCAGGGCGAGGCCAGCGGCGAAAGTGGTCAGCGTTTTCTTGATCATGCCCGGTCCAACGACCGCGGCCATCTCAGGACACCTTCGAACGGGCCATTCAAGGAAGGAAGTTGAGGTCACGCGCGACCAGGCAAGGAGATGGTCTGCACCCTGGGCGATTCGTGGTGGGAGGACCGCGTGCCGCACGCGAAGCTCTATCCGGCGAAGGGCCGCAGGGTGTGACCTGTTGGTGGGTGTGGGCGTGGAATGGCCTCTTTTGCTGAGTTGTCTGGACCTTTGGTTGTTCCTGTCGGGGGTGTCCGGCGGTGGCGGGTAGTGGCGGTTCTGGTGACTCTGTTTGGTGGTTGGTGGGGTTGGGGTTCGGGTCGACCTGCTTGGGGGTGGGCCTGGTGGTGTGGGTTGTTTTCGGGAGTGAATTCCGCCGGGTATTTCGTTGGGCTGTTTTGGTGGATTGGCCGTCGGGTGGTGGTGTGAATCCGGGTCGGAATTTCGGGGCGGGGGGTGTTCGGTTTGGTGGGGGTTGGGCCCCCGCGTCGTCCGGCTTGCTGCACCCCTGCTCGGCCGCTGCCGTCCAGGCCGGGGCCGTTGTCCGTCAGGGGCCTGTTGCGCTTGCTCTGGCCGGGCTGGGTGCCGCCGTCCCGGGCCTGCGGTCCGGGCCGCCCGCCGTCCGGGCCGGGCACAGCGACACGGGCCGGCTGCGTCCTGGATCGGGGCGTAGTCCTGTTCTGGTCCCTGGTGATGGTTTGGGTCACTGGGTGTTTTTGCTGGTCAGGGCGGGACGAGGCCGGAGAGCAGCGGTTCACCGCCGTGCAGGACGACATGCGGGAGCGGGCGGGGCTGCCGGCGGGGGTGGGTGTAGCAGTGGTGAGCGGCGAGGTCGCACCTGTTGTGCATCTTGACCGCGGACCGGGTGAGGGGGCCGGCGGCCGGGTGGGTCGGCCCGGCCGGCGGCGGGGGCTCAGTGGTGGAGCAGGTGCTGTGCGAGGAGGGTGACGGGCAGGGCCCCGGCGGCGCCGGCCGCGCCGAGGAGCGCTCGGCGGCCCAGGACCCTGGCGTGGGACCGCCACCGCTGCCCGCGCGCCCTGGTGGGAGCCGCGAGCCGTTCCGGCGTAGGTTTCATGGTGATGCTCCTGTTGGTGAAGACGGGGTGTCGGTTGGGGAGCCCCGACCAGCGCCGGCCAGCGCTGGTCGATCACGGGGCTCCCCGGGCCCTGTCAGGCCGTCAGATACGGCCCGGTTGCCGGAAATGTACTGCCCGTGAGTACTCCACGCGGCGCCCGTCCAGGTCCGCCCTGAGGTACGCCCCGCCGTCCTGCTGCTGGGCCTGGTCGCCGTCCTGGTCGGCCGCCAGGCCGTCTCGCTGCGCCCGTCTCGGGGGTCCGGCCGCTGCCCGCCGTGCCCGCGCCCGCCCTGGTGGCGTCCCGCCCGCTGCCGGGTCGGCCCGCTGCTGCGCCCTGGCCGCGGTCCTGGCCGTCGTCCTGGTTCGGCGTTCGGTTTTGTGTCGTTGCTCCGGGAATTGCTCCGTTGACGTCGAGCGGGATTTCCTCGGCGGTCTGGAACGGCGGTCGCCGTGTCGGCGCGGAGGGCCGTAGGCCCCTTTCCGGTGTGCCTGAATTCGATTTCCGTCCGCTGCACCCCGCAAGGCTTTCCTGATGATCGGCGTGATGTTTTCAGTGGGTTCGGCGTTGCTGTTCGCTCGGGTTTGGGTGGTGGTTCTTCCTGCTCAGGGGCATTTTGTGAGTGGGCAGTGGTGAAGGGCCACGCTGATGTGGTGGTGAAGGATCACTCCGAGGTGCGGTGAAGCGCGGACGCCGAGCGTTATCGCGGCTGCCGGGGTCCGGCTGGCGGTGGTGAGGCCCTGGGCGGGGGTCTTGTGGGCGTTGTATATGGGAAGCGGCAGGTTGGTCGGCTCCGGCAGGATGGCGAGGTGAACTTCTTCTTCCGTCGTCAGCACCCCGTCCCGCAGCCTTCCCCGGGCACTGCTGCCCTGGAGCGTGTCCGGCTGCTGGTCGCCGGTGAGCGGTCCGCGGACGAAAGCGCGCTGGAGGAGTTGACCGCCGCGCTGTTGGAGGTCGGCGCGACCGGAAGCGCTGAAGACTCGTTCGAGGCGCTGCGCACGCTGACGGAGCGCCCGGCGTTGCTGCTGCGCCTGGACGCTTTCATACGGCGGGAGTGGTGGCACCCGACTCGCCCCACCCCGCGGCCCACCGAAGCCGACCCGGTCGCGCTCGCCCTCGCCGCCTTGCACGCCGACGGCCGCATCCGCGAGCGCGCGGTGCGCCGGATGCTGGACCAGCCGCACCCCGGGACGATGCCGTTCCTCGTGCTGCGCACCAGCGACTGGGTCCGCCAGGTTAGGGACGCGGCGAGCGCGGGCCTGGCCGTGCTGCTCCATGGCGACCCGCTGCTGGCCACCCCGGCGACCGTGCGTACGGCCCTGCTGATCAACCGGCGCCGACGCGGCGCATTCGCCCACGGCCAGCTGCTCGTGCCGTTGCTGACCGGGTCGACCACGGCCCTGGCCGGAACGCTCCTCGCGGCCCCCGAGGCGCCGGTGCGCCGCTTCGCCCTGGACGCCGTCGCCCACCGCCTTGGGATCCGTGACCTTGCAGCCCTCGCCGAGCGCGACCCCGACCGCCAGGTCAGGGCCCGGGCCGCCGAGGCCGCCGCCCGGCAAGCGGTGTGGACCGACCAGACCGAGCTGCTGCGCCGGCTGGCCCGCAGCCGTCACGCCGAGGTGCGCGTCACCGCCCTCACGGGGCTGATGCGCACCGGCTCCCCGCAGAGCGTGGTGGCGTACCTCGACGACCCGTCCGCGCAGGTCCGGGCCTTGGCACGGGAGGCGGCGCGCCGCACCGGCACGGACCCGCTGATGCACTACCAGGCGGCCGTCCGGGCCGACGAGCCGCAGGTCGGGGCGGTCGCGGGGCTCGCCGAGACCGGTGGCCGGGCCGACGTCCCCCTGCTCTCCGCGCTCCTGGACAACCCGGCGCCCCAGGTCCGCGTCCACGCCCTGCGGGCCCTGCGGAGCCTCGACGTGGTGGCCGTGCCCCGGGTCACGGCGCTGCTGCGGGACGACTCCGCCGCGGTGGTCAAGGAGGCCGCCGCGGCCCTCGTCTCCAGCGCCACCCGGCTGCCCGCCGACCTGCTGTGGGACATGCTCACCGACCCGCAGCGGCCGGCCGTGCGGCGCGCGGGCTACCGGCTGCTGAGCCGGCGCGACCGCCTCACCGCACTACGCGCCGCCGTCCTCGCGAGCGGCGACACCCACCCCCGGCTCGCCGCCCAGGGCAGGACCGACGCCACCACACGGATCCGCGAACTCACCCCGCACCCCTGGCTCACCCGCTCGGTCCCGACCCTCGACGCCGACCCCGCACAGGCCGCCGAACTGCTCACCCTGGCGGAGGAACGCCGCACCGTCCTCACCGAGGACGTGATCCAGCTGCTGCGCGACGCGCTTCGTCCGGTGCCCGGCAGCCGGTAGCCAGGTCGCAGGCAGGCGCACCTCGCGCGGCCAGCTCGTGTTCGGCGTGTGGTTTTCACCGGGTTCGGCGCAGGCGTTCACTCCTGGCCGTCTGCCGGTCTGCTCCGGCTGGCCGGGTTTCCCTATTCTCCAGCACTGCCCTCGAAGGCGGACCCGAGCTCTGACACCACCGGCCGCCGACCCGCCCTCGCCGTGGGGGTCGCCCGAGGGGGGGGGAACCCCCGCCCAACCACAGCAACAAAAAGATGCCTTGCCAGGGGCAACCTTTTATCCCATC
>NZ_JBHZCY010000071.1:42896-47120 GCF_042786665.1 Kitasatospora sp. NPDC059146
GGCCCCCCCTCCCAAACCCACCCGCGCCCCCCCACCCCCCCGGGGTGGGGTTCCCCCCTGTGGGGGCCCCCCCCACGGCCCACCGACAGCAGCAACTGGAGCCGTTCCGAGGGCCTCCGTTGTCGCCGATCTGAACCCCCAGGGTCACATCGGGCACGGGTCGAATCACTCGCCCGAGTGAACAATCCCATCCTTGATGGAGAATTTCACTCAAGGATTGATAGGATGCCAGCATGGCATTCAGTACGTTGGACACGCTGCGGCTCACCATCGCCGCGATCCGGCAGCGCACCGGCGAGAGCCAGCGCCAGCTCGCCGCCGCCCTCGACCTGACCCAGGACAAGGTCAGCCGCCGTCAGTCCGGCGCCCAGCCCTGGTCCCTGGACGAGGTCGACACGCTGGCCGGCCACTGGGGAATGCGCCCGCTGGACCTGCTCGCCGGCCCCACCCACGCCGCCCAGGCCCTGACCTGGCCGCCCGGCACCGCCGCCCCCGCGGTCGCGCCGCTGCCGGTGCCGGCCACCTTCGCGCCCGTCCCCGCGCCGGTGCCGGCGGCCGCGGTGCCCCCGGTTGCCGCGCCCGCTTCCGGGGCGCCGGCCGCCCCCGTCACCGTCGAGGCCCCGCCCGTCGAGCAGCAGGTCGACGGCCCGGTCGCTCCGGCCGCCGCCGTCCCGGCCGCGGGGACCACCCCGTCGAGCACCTCGGCGCCCGCCCCGGCCGGATCCGGGATCTCACCGACCTCCGTAGCCGTCGAGCAGCAGGTCCCCGCCGACGAAGCCGCCGGGGCCGAGCAGCTGCTCGTCGACGCGGCCCTGGTGGGCGCGTCGAGTGCGGACTACGACCGGGGCCCGGACGGCGAGGTCGCCGTCCACCCGGCCGCTGCGTGCGAGCAGTGCGGCCGGCCGGTGTCCTACCGCATCGGCGGCCGCCCGCTCCACCTCGGCGGCTGGTGCACCCCCACTGCCAGTCCCGCGGCGGACGCGCCCCTCCAGCCGGCCCCGGCCGCCGTGGTGGACGCGCCCGCCCCGGCCGCCGTCGGCGCGGGCCAGGACGCCCCCGCGCCCACCGCCCCCGCGCCCACCGCCCCCGCGCCCACCGCCCCCGCGGCCGTTGTGCCCGGCCCGGCCGCCTCGGCGGCGCCGTCCGCGCGGTTCCGCGAGTACGCCGGCACCGGCCGGGAGCTCGGCTACTACCTCGACATGATCACCACGGCGGTCGACCAGGCCCTGGAGGAACACGACGGCGACATCGACGCCGCCGTCGCGGCGCTCGAAAAGAAAGCCATCCCGAACGGAATGGCGCTTTTCGACGCGACCCGGGTTGGCGCCGCATACGAGTACACCGCCTATCCGGAGCGCCTGGAATTCCTCTCCAAGAAATCCCGGAACGGCGCCGATGAAATCTGGGAAGGCCGCCACAAGTGGGAGAACAGTGAGCTGATGAAGCAGCTCAAGAGCGGCGCCCTCACCGAGATCGCGGTGGACGTCCTGGACACCAACGCCGCCTACTGCTCCGCCCTCAAGACCCACCTGCCGATCGGCGCGCTCCAGCACCGCCCGGACGGCGGCTGGGACCCCAAGCGCTCCGGCGTCTACCTGCTCCCCGCCCGCCCCACCTGGGAACACCCGCACCTGCCCGACCCGATCGGCAACCGCCACGAAGCCGGCCCGGTGCTCCTGGATGAGGCCACCGTGCGCCTGCTGATCCGCTGCCACAAGCTCGGCCTCTCGGAGGCCCCGCACATCACCGAGGCCTGGACCAGCGGCGCCTCCGAGGGCCTGCTGGAGAAATTCCGCCGGGTCCTCACCATTGCCCGCGAAGACGCCATCACCAACGTCGACCAGGTGACCGAGAAGTACGTCAAGGCGATGTATGCGAAATTCGCATCGACCATCGGAGAATCCACCTACAATCGCGACATCCGCCGTCCCGAATGGATGCACATCATTCGCTCCCAGGCGTTCGCGAATCTCTGGTACAAGTCCCACCGTGCCCACAAGGGCGGGCTGACGATTGTCGCGCTGCGCGGCACTGACGAATTGCATGTCACCGGCGGCGAATGGCGAAAGGCGAATGGCGGTGTTTTCGAAGAGGGCCGCCTGACCACGCAGCTGAAACTCAAGGACCAGTACATCCTGCCCCGTAGCCGGAATCGGAGCGCCTAAAAGTGTCGACTGACGGATGGAAGAACTTCGGGCGCTACGGCGCCGACCGCGACCGGGGAAACGTCCACGGGCGGGTGGCCCTCGGCCGTGCTCTGGAAGACGCGGTGGAGCGAATGATCATCGAAGGCGGTATCAAGTCCCCGCCGTCCACCCGCCGCGGCCTGATGGCCCGGATGCGCTACCTGATGGAACATCGGGGCGGCCGCGAGGCCCTCGCCGAAGCGCTCGCCGACGTCGGCAGCACCGCCAACGCCGCCACCCTGCGCGCCTGGAAGAACGGCACCCGCACCCCCCGCCGCGTCAACATCGAAGCCGTCGACACCGCCTACTGGACCCTGCGCGCCCGCAACGTCCTGGCCAACCCCCAGCTCCTCAAGGACCACCTCAACCGCGACGGCCTCGGCACCCGGGTGGAGATCCACCCCATCAACCAGCAGGTCGTGGACGAGCCCCGCCGCCGCGACAACCTGCGCATCCGCGGCATCCAGGTCCGCTACGTCTGGGACGACGCCGTCGACGCCCTCACCGCCGGCGACGCCGACACCCTCGAAGGCATCTGGGACGACATCATCGGCGACCTCGACTCCGACTACGGTGCCTACCAGTACGTTTCCTACATCGGCCTCGGCGCCTGAAGCGCGGCCCGGGCCACGCCCTACCGGTCCGGCGCCTGATGGAAGTCGACCACACCCCCGAACAGGCCAGTGCGGCCGCCGCCCGCGAGCAGTCCGACGTCCTGGACCGGGCGCAAAGTGCCCCGCAAACCCCCGCACTCCAGGCAGGCGAGCACGCAGGCCGGCGGCGTGCCCCGGCCGACCCACCCCGCCGCCGACGGCGGGGCAGGCCTCCGTCCACCCCTCCACCCAGCGTCCGAGCCGGCCGTCCCGCACACCGTGCCCACGGCGATGGCCAGCATGAAAGCGATATTGCCGCAAAAGACAACAACTGCCATTGTGAGCAGACGAGTTCGTATGGCGGCACGGGGGGCGCGGCATGAACAACTACCGGTTCAGGTGTGCGGAATGCGGCCGGTACTCGCCCTGGCTGCCCAAGTCCAAAGCAGAAGCCGACCACATCGCGCACATGTGGGAGGCACACAACGCGTTCTGTGACGCCATGATCGACTACCGGGAGAACGACCCGACGACACCCCCGTCGGGAGGCTGCCTCCTCGCTCTGGCCGGGTTCCTCAACCTCGCCACCAGGGCGTGGAAGCTCCTCTGAGGCACTGCCGACGCCAGCTCTGCCCCCCGGCGGTCGTCCAGGCCGCCGCCGATGTCCCGCTCCCAGCGCCACATCCCCAGGCTGCCGCCCGATCCCCGCTCGCCGTCGACCGGGTCCTCCACGCCACCCTGACCCGGCTCAAACTGGTGCCGCCCTCGCACGGGCTGTTCCTCTGGTCCCGGGTGTGGATGGGTTGGGATGGGCTGTGCGGTTTGGGCAGCGGGCGTGGTCGGGTCAGGTGCCTGCGGCGCCGGGGCTGCCCATGCGCCGGGTCCGTGCTGTCCTGGAGCCCCGGGACTGGCCTGCCGTTCGGGGCGGCCGGCCCCGGAGCCGGGGGTGAGGGTGGTCCGGGTGCTGCCCGTCGTCGTCCGGGGCTGGCCTGGTTGCTGCTGTGCTGCGCCGGGTCGCCATCAGGGGTGGTGCTCGGCGTGATGCGGTGTTTATGGGTGTTTTCCATGGCGGGGGTTGATGGGCTTTTCCCATGGGGCGGGGTTGGTGGTTTCAGTGGGAATTCGCGCCATATCGTCAACGGTGGCCGGGGTCCTGTCGGGCCGGAATGGCGGGAGCGTACGGCGGTTGTGGCGGGATTGCCTGACAGGCGAATTCTGATACGGCGTCGGGTGTGTTGTTGGGGCATTTCTGATCGGAGATCAGGGCAATGGGTCTAGACCACTGTGCGAGGCCGAGTCCAGGTGACGGATTGTGATGTGATGGCACGCGGGGTTGTGGCGTGAGGCATGGTGGTGACAGAATGCGATGACGGGCGAAGGGGGCCGGCGGGGATGCTCCCGGTCGTCCCGGGGAAGGCTCCTCCCAGTCAGCCCGGCGCACGGAG